>NZ_JALNUO010000013.1:0-99813 GCF_026540835.1 Sphingomonas sp. GC_Shp_6
GAGTTTTCGCACGGTCTGGATCGTTTTCGAGAAAGGTTTCGTGCCGCAACCAGCCGGTTTTGACACCTGTGAAGGCGGGGGATCTGCTAACCTCGATAACTTATTCGGCATGATCCTTTTTAACATTCGATGTGCTGAAAGCGTGTGGGTATCGTTGATCATCCATGGCCAACGAACGACTGTCATTGACCCGTGATTTCAACGGCCCATTCGTTCACGGTGCGGACCGGTTGGAGCATAGCGCCAAGCAGCAAGCAGATAGCGCCGATCGGCGCACGGAGCTTGCTGCCGATCGAACAGTCATGGCAGCGGAGCGCACCTACGCAGCCTGGGTCCGTACCGGGCTTGCCGCTCTAGCCGCAGGAATTGGCGCCCGCGCATTGCTTGAGAACATCGTGCCCGGCTGGCTTGCCGGTGCGACCGCAACCGTCCTGATCCTGTTCAGCGGCTTCTGCTTCGTTGCAGCGGTCTGGCGTGAAATGATTCCTATCGCCCCACCGCGGCCCGACACTCAGCGACTGCCGGCTTGGTTGCTGATCTCTGTGAACGGCTTCCTAGCGATTGCCGTCTTGGCGGCACTCGTCGGGATTTGGCTGCAATAACCGGCGTGACTATCGCCATTTTACGGATTCTGCTTGCATGACCACGCCGCAACTTATGTCGATTGGCCTGCTGATTGGCATGATGGGCCTCTTTCTTTGGGGCCGATTTCGCTATGATGTCACGGCCATCATCGCCCTGCTTGCCGGGCTGTCGCTGGGATTGGTGAAGCCCAAAGCGGCATTTACTGGCTTTTCCGATGACATCGTTATCATCGTTGGATCGGCGCTGGTGATCTCATCGGCAATGCAGCGTTCCGGCCTAATCGAGAGCGCGCTCGGGATACTGGCGCGGCGCGTGACACGCGTCCGGTCGCAACTCGTGGTGCTGACTACGGCAGTCGGGGTATCGTCCGGGCTCGTAAAGAACGTCGGTGCCTTGGCTATGCTGATGCCGGCAGCCGTGCAGACGGCGAAGAAATCGGACACTAGCCCCTCGGTGTTCCTGATGCCGATGTCGTTCGCTTCGCTCCTTGGCGGGTTGATGACCCTCGTTGGTACGTCGCCGAATATTATTGTCAGCAGAGTACGAGAGCAGATGACCGGTGAGCCGTTCGGCATGTTCGATTATCTGCCAACGGGGCTGGGCCTGCTTGTGGTCGGCCTCATTTTCCTGCGTTTCGGCTACCGCCTCCTGCCCAGGGAACGCCGCGCAGCGCCGACCATGGGCGAAGCTCTAAACATCACGGACTATGTCACTGAGGCGACCATCCAAGACGGATCGCCCGCTGTCGGCGAAACGGTTGAGTCCTTCATCGACCGTCATGATAATGAGGTGACGATCGCCAATGTTGTCCGTGACGATGTGCGCACGAGCATTACGGCCGAGTTCCTTCTGGCTGCCGGCGACACGCTGATCTTGGGCGGTGACCCGGATACGCTTGAGCGTGTCATTGCGGGTGACCACCTAGCACTTGCCGGACAGCATCGTGACCTACCGGAAGGCAGCGAAGATGATGAGGTTGGCGTCATTGAGGCGGTCATCACCACCGGCTCCGTGTTGGTCCGCCAGTCCGCTGGACGACTGCGGCTTCAGCAACGCTATGGCGTCAATCTCATCGCGGTATCGCGCGCCGGCAAACGGCTGACCAAGCAGCTCAGCGAGACCGTCTTGCGCGCCGGCGATGTCATTGTTCTTCAAGGACCCCTCACACTCTTGCCGGAACGCATGCGTGACCTCGGTACGCTGCCGCTGGCAGAGCGTGCCCTGCGTCTGGGAAGTTCGAAGCGTCGCTTCCTACCACTTATCATCCTCGCGGTGGCGATGACCGTAACCGCGACCGGCTATGTGCCTGTGGCCGTCGCCTTCTTCGCCGCTGCCGGTCTAATGATGGCGACCGGAGCGCTACCGCTGCGAGATGCCTATGATGGCGTCGAATGGCCAATTCTCATCATGCTGGGCGCGCTCATTCCGGTCAGTGAAACCCTGCGCACCACCGGCGCGTCGGATGTACTCGCGACCTCGCTTGCCCATCTGGCGGCCTCCTTGCCGCCATGGGGCGCGGTCGCCCTGATCCTCGTAGCGGCGATGGCTGTGACGCCGTTTCTCAACAATGCCGCGACGGTCTTGGTGATGGCGCCAATCGCGGCGGTGTTCGCGCATGACCTCGGATATCGCCCCGAAGCCTTCCTCATCGGGACCGCTATCGGGGCAGGATGCGATTTCCTGACGCCGATTGGGCATCAGTGTAACACCTTGGTTTTTGGTCCTGGGGGCTACCGCTTCAGCGATTACGCCCGGCTGGGCGCACCACTATCGGTTCTGGTGGTCTTGGTTGGTACGCCTCTAGTGATGTGGACTTGGCCACTGCACTGATCGCCGGGTACTGTTGATGGGCAGCATGGCCAAGCCGCAGGCGTTCGAAGATACTGAATGGCGTCCGTGGCGAGGAAGCGTACCGGGCGGCTCGGAAGGTTGTGGCACCGCAGATGTAGCAGGCGTAGGCGGCTTCATGCGTTTTTTCCACTCGCGGGCAGCCATGCCCGTTCTCATCGTCCTACTGCTTGCAACAATCACGGCAGCTGGACTGGCGACGTCTTGGACGCTGTCGATTGTGATGTGGCTTTCGAGCGCCGTTCTCGCCGCAGCCCTGTTTGCAACCTTGATGCAGGACGCCGACTGACATGGCTTCAGCGCCACTGATCGATAGCGCAGCTAGTCCACCTGGATCTGGTCGGGTGGCGCCATCGTGGCTCCGTAAAGCTTTTCGATCCAGCGAAGCTGCACTCATCGTGCTGGCCATCATGATCGGCAGTGCAGCCGGATTGCTCAGTGTCGTCCAGGGTACGCTCGCACAGGCGATGCAGCATCTGCTTTATGCCTTGTCGCCGGATGAAAGGCTGAGTGCGGCCACGACGATCCCTTACCTTGCTCTACTTGCCCTGCCGGCTGGTGGAGCCGTCCTCGCACTCTTCTCTTGGGTTACTCATGCTCGCCGGCGCCGGATGGTCGACGCTGTAGAGGCGAACGCCCTTCATGGTGGTCGCATGTCATGGTCCGACAGCCTCGTTATCTCCGGGCAAACGATCCTTTCCAACGGCTTCGGTGCGTCTGTGGGGCTTGAGGCGGCGTATGCGCAGTTGGGAGGGCTCGTCGCCTCGCTCAGCGGCAACTGGTTTGCGTTACGCAGGTCCGATCTGCGCATCTTGGTCGGCGCCGGAACGGGCGCCGCCATCGCAGGTGCATTCGGGGCTCCATTAGCTGGGGCCTTCTATGCCTTTGAGATCGTAATCGGGGCCTATACGATATCAGCGCTGGCACCTGTCGCTGCGGCGTGCCTGGCGAGTGTCCTTGTGGCGCAGGCGTTTGGTGCTCAACCGTATCTGGTTGCGGCTAATGCAGGCGAACAGATCGAGACGTTCCACTACCTTCTCTACGCCGGTCTTGGGGCCTGTGCCGCTGGCGCTGGTATACTGCTGATGCGGGCTGTTGCGGAGATGGAAGCAGCTACACGCAAACTGCCGATACCCTCGATTTGCCGGCCGATATTGGGCGGTCTTCTGCTCATCCCTCTGGCGATGCTCACGCCGCAAATTCTCTCTGCTGGTCACGGCGCCCTCCACCTCAATCTTGAAGCCGAGGTATCGCTGCGCTTCCTCGCCGCCATCTTCGTCGTCAAGTGCGCGGCCTCCATCATCTCACTTGGCTTTGGCTTCCGCGGTGGCCTGTTCTTCGCATCCTTGTTCTTGGGCAGCCTGCTGGGTCACCTGTTTGCTGGTTCACTCGAATGGATTGTCGGATCGCCTGTGATCGACCCGCACAATGCGGCCCTGGTGGGGATGGCCGCA
The DNA here is from genome assembly GCF_026540835.1 of Sphingomonas sp. GC_Shp_6. Lineage (NCBI taxonomy): Bacteria > Pseudomonadati > Pseudomonadota > Alphaproteobacteria > Sphingomonadales > Sphingomonadaceae > Sphingomonas > Sphingomonas sp. GC_Shp_6. The sequence goes on from NZ_JALNUO010000013.1 coordinate 3,888, forward strand.
TTAGCGGTCGCCGTAGTTGGCGGGCCGATGACGATGGCGATGCTAGTCCTTGAGGCGACCCACGACTTCTCCCTTGCCGGCGCGGCCATTGCAGCATCGCTGGTCTCGTCCACCATCGTCCGCGAGCTGTTCGGCTATTCCTTTTCTACGTGGCGCCTGCATCTCCGGGGCGAAACCATCAAAAGCGCCCGCGATGTCGGCTGGGTCAGAACGCTTACAGCGGGCAAGATGATGCGACGTGTCGAAAGGGCTACGCCGTGCAACACGACGATCGCCGAGTTTCGTCGGGCGTTTCCGCTTGGTTCCACAAGTCGGGTCCTACTAGTCGATGACCACGAAAATTATGGCGGTATCGTACAGACTGCCAGTGCATTTGCCGAAGAGGTCGATCAGAAGGCACCGATCGGGTCGCTGGCGATCCACACGGGTCTCGCCCTTACGCCGGATTCAGACATCAGAAGCGTCATGACTACGTTCGATACCGAAGGTGCGGACGAACTGGCGGTAGTTGGAAGCGACGGGGCAGTTCTCGGCATCCTCTCCGAGAGCTATGCGCGACGCCGCTACGCAGAGGAATTGGACAAGGCGCAACGTGAGTTGTTTGGAGAAAGCTGACCAGCCGGCACGCAGCAAACGCTTCGTCCTACCGGTCTCGCTTAAGCCGGGCTTCGATTTTGACCCAGAACATGCCGCATCGCAGACCCATTCCGGCGAGTTGGGCGCCATGTACTGACATCAGCTCCGCACCGCGGCGAAACTGTTCAACCGGCACGGATATGGCGACGAACAGCCCGGCGTAGAGCAGCTGCGACATGATCGAGTGGATCACGACGGCGACCCCCAGCACTATCAGGCGGGCAGGCACGGAAGGCCGATGCGGCGCCGGATCGGGGCCTGTAATGAGCTAGGCGTAAAGGCATCCTGCTGCGACGAAATGGAAGTGCACCAGGTAGTGGAGCGCACCTGCCCTCTCTAAAGCAGCCAGTCCGCTTTCCTTCCCATTGTCGGCATTCAGCGGCCCGATATGTAGAAAACCCAGTCGTAATCACCATTGTGCGACAAACAAGTGCTTTCCGACACTCTCGAGACGTCGTGTCGACCTAGCCCAGCGTCATGCCGAATATACCGGACACGGACAGCGGGGCGCAGGTTTCACCGGAATCCTCATTTTTGCACCTGAACGACAGCGCCCGGCATCATCGGGTCGCCCGGAGCAATGACGAGGTAACGGCGCATGTCGCCTTTCGCGTCGCTGACGATCTGGCGGAGCGGTCCGAGCGTGTTTACTATCGCGCCGCCCGCCGGATTGGTCATGAACTTCGCCAGAGGCTGGATCACGCCGCTGCCGTCAGCGTGGGAGGATAATCCAAGGACATAGGGCATCTTTGGGCTGAGGCCCGCAACCGCCGCCTGCAAAATCTGGACCTGGCCTTGATCGAATAGCGTGACCTGGCTGCGCCCAGTCCCGGATAGAGTCAGCTGGATCTTCATGCCGGCCTGCGCGAGCGGCACCAGGTTTGCACGGCCATCGCCTACCGGCACCGCGCCGGGAACATATGCCACGCCTTGCGGCCCCTGACCGATTGGAATCGTCGCGATGACGGTGTTGCTTGCTGTGTCGATCGCCGCGACCGCATCGGCGTTCTCCAGCCCGACATACATCCGCGTGCCGTCGCCCGACGGCCATAGGCCGTGCGGGAGCGCGCCGACCGGGATGCTCGCCACCTGCACGAAGTCAGTGGTGCGGAACACCTTCACGACATTCTCGGTGCCGACCGTCACAAAGGCGAACTGGCCATTCTTATTGCGGGCGATATTGACGTGGTTGGTGATCGCGCCGGTATCGAACGTCTTGAGCACTGCGAAGGGTGGCTTGGCGTCGAACACCATGACCTTGCCGACGTCCTTGAGCGTCAACCAGACCTGCTTACCGTCGGGCGTCGCGGCGATGTCAGGGCAGAACGGGCTCGCCTGCTTGACGCGACCGACGATCTTCTTCGAGGCGGTGTCGATCACAACTGTCTCGGGCGAGAAGCTCGAACAGACGTAACCGTATTTCCCGTTTGGCGAAAAGATCGTCATGCCGGGGCCATTAGGAACGGGGATGCGCGTGGTCGGCGCGAAGGTCTTACCGTCGAGCACCTGGATATAATCCTCGCCGCGCACCGCGACCCAGACTTCGCGACCGTCGGGGCGGAAGAACGCTTCGTGCGGCGATCGGCCCACATAGGTCGTGTGCTTCACGGCATTGGTCGCAGTGTCGATGAACGTCACCGAGTTCGAGCCGATCGATATTACCGCCAGCGTCTTGCGATCGGGCGAGAAGCCCATGCCGTGCACGAGCAGCTGCCCCTTGTAGAGCGGGCTGAGATTGGCCGGGGTCTGGTCGCCGAGCTTGATGACGCCGAGCAGCGTGTTGGTCGACGGATCGATCACCGACACGGTGTTGGAGAACTGGTCCGAAGTGTAGAACCGGTCGTGCGCGCTAACAGGGATGTCGGGGGTCGCGTTCGGTACCTGCTGCGCAAATGCCGGGGCCGAAAAAGACAGGGCAGCACAGGCGGTTAAGGTAAAACGCTTCATGGACGGTCTCCGTGATGGGGGTGACCGGTCGCGGTCGGTTCGGTGTGAGGCAGCAACGCGCCGCCTTCGGATAGGATGCCCTGCATCACCGCGATTTCCTGACGCTGTTCGACGATGATTCCCTGGGCGAGCCGGCGCAGGCGTTCATCCTTGCCGAACCGCAGTTCGACTTCGGCCATGTCGATCGCGCCCTGATGATGCGGGATCATCATTTTGGCGAAGTCGCGATCGGGATCGCTCGAATAACCGGTCATCATCGCGCCGTGCATCCGCGCCATCGCCGCATCCATTGCGGACGCGAAACCGTCCGTTTGCGCTAAAGCACCCGTCGATACGGACACGGCTATCGCCGTTAGCAAAGCCGTGCGAAATTTCATCGTCATGCCTTTAGTGTTCCCATTTATGACACGCGAGCGATCAACGCCGAGCGTGACAGCGTAATGATCGCGGCGCAGCCGTCGATCCAACGCATAAGCATGGTTGTTCTGATCATCTAACAAGAACGGTAGGCGATCTATGATCGCGTTTTCGTATTGAAACCATCGCGACCATGCGTTGGACGCAGGGGACATATCGGTCGATCTAACGGCATCGGACTGGCACGATCACCCGCCGGATCCGCGATAAGGATCAAACGATGAAAGCTGCGATCGTTTTGGTTGCCGCGATGTTGGCCTCCGTAGCGCCAGTCCCGGTGATCGCTCAGGCCTATTGGGCTGCACCTGCGGCGGACGACTTTCCCTACGATATCAAGGCGGTTCAGGCACCGTGGTCGAAGGCTGATATCGACCTCAGCCATCATGACCGGATCTATGTGTCTGACCCTACATCGACGAAGATCGTTGTCATCGATCCTGCAGCGGGCAACGAACTGGGACGCATCGACCTCGCCAAAAGCGCGATAGCTGAGCCCAGCTTTTCCAGCCCCAGAGTCCAGCACCTGGCTGCAACGCGTGACGGGCGGACCCTGGCGGTATCGGCATCAGCGCAGCACAGTGTGACGCTCGTAGATCTGGCCACGAACACGGAACGAGGCCGGACCGTGTTCCAGACGTCGCCTACCGCCGTCGCGTTTACGCCCAATGGGCACGAACTCTGGGTTTTGCTCGGCGATGAACATGCCATCGCGGTCGTGGATCCTAAGACCGCGCGGGAGATCACCCGCGTACCAGCAAGTGGCGGAGCGGGCGCGACCATCCTGTCGCCAAACGGACGCTATGCCTTTGTATCGCTTACTGAAAGGCCGTCCATCCTGGTTGTCGACGTCGAGGATCGGCGCGTCGTCGGACACGTTGCCAGCAACGGTGCAGGTGCGGGAGCAATCGCGGTCTCGCCAGATGGCAAACAGATCTGGGCAACACGCCGCGAGAGCGGCACGACCACGGTCTTTGCTGCCAAACCGCCGTTTGCGGTACACGAAGTGATAAACACTGGTCCAGCGACGGGCGCGGTCAACTTCGCCCAGCGCGCAGACGATTCCTTTGCCTATGTCAGCGTTGGCGGCGATCAACCTGCAATCAAGGTCTATAGAACCGACAGCCTGGAGGCTGTGGCAACCGTCCCGCTACAAGCGGCTCCGAGTGCGGTTTGGCCGTCGGGCGATGGTACGAGGATCTATGCCAGCCTGGCCGGAACCAACAAGGTCGCTGGGATCGACACGCTGACGTACACCACCGTGTCGACGATCCCGATCAGTACGGATGCGCAAAGCCTGATCTACGTTCCTGGTGCCGTAAGATCAGGAAAAGGTCTCGCCAATCTGGTGCCATCCGGGCGCGATGCGGCGCTTGCCCTGGCGGCGCGTTAATCGGTCTCACACCGTCTGTAATCTTCCAACGAAAGCCCTTTCCAAAATGACCAAGCCCCCCGTCAGGATCGCGATCAGCGGTGCCGCAGGACAAATTTGCTATTCGCTGCTCTTCCGGGTCGCGCAGGGTGACGTGTTCGGACCGGACCAGCCCGTTATCCTTCAACTGCTCGACGTGCCGCAGGCGCTGGACGCAGTACGCGGCGTGGTCATGGAACTGGAGGATTGCGCGTTTCCGCTGCTGGCAGATGTGATCATTACTGATGATCCGATGGTGGCTTTCAAGGACATCGATGCGGCCATGCTGGTCGGGTCTCGTCCCCGCTCGAAGGGCATGGAGCGCCGTGATTTGCTCGCTGCCAACGCAGCGATCTTCAAGACGCAGGGCGCAGCGCTGGACGCAGTGGCCAAACGCGACGCCAAGATCCTGGTCGTCGGCAATCCCGCCAACACAAATGCCTGGATCCTTGCGCAAAGCGCGCCGGGTTTCCCTGCCGAAAACATCACGTCGATGATCCGCCTCGATCACAATCGCGCGCAGGGACAGCTTGCGGCCAAAGCGGGTGTCGGTGTCGATGCGATTACAAAGCTCGTCGTCTGGGGAAACCATTCGCCGACGATGTTTGCCGACTGGGGGAATGCCGAACTCGATGGCCAAAAGCTTGCCGACCGTATCGGAAACGAGGCCTGGTACCGCGAGACCCTGATCCCCACCGTTGCGCAGCGCGGCACCGCGATCATCGAAGCACGGGGTGCGTCCTCGGCCGCATCGGCCGCAAATGCGGCGATCGACCATCTGCGCGATTGGGTGCACGGCGCAGGCGACAATTGGGTGTCGATGGGCGTGGTGTCAGACGGCTCCTACGGTATCCCGCAAGGGCTGGTGTGCGGCGTGCCGGTGCTCTGCAAAAGCGGTGGCTATGTGCGTATCGAAGGACTGATCCTCGATCCATTCCAGCGAACGATGCTCGATCGCACGATTGCCGAACTGGTCGATGAACGTGAGGCGGTTATCGACATTCTGAAATGACCAATCTGTAATTATGATTGAAACGACCATAATATTTGGTTGGTGCGATTGATCTCCTTTCCCTATCATTGGGGCAAGGAGATCGGGCATGACCCTGGAACAACTCAGGATTTTCGTCGGTGTCGCAGAGCGCGAGCACATGACGCGCGCTGCCGAAGCGCTCAATGTGACGCAGTCGGCCGCAAGCGCTGCCATCGCCGCGCTAGAAGCGCGGCACGGCGTGCCGCTGTTCCACCGGGTCGGCCGTGGGATCGAACTGTCCGAAGCGGGCCGTATGTTTCTGGTCGACGCACGCGCAGTGCTTGGCCGTGCTGCCAGTGCAGAACTTGCATTGGCCGAATATGCCGGACTGGAGCGCGGCACACTGCGGCTGGTCGCGAGCCAGACGATCGCGGGCTATTGGCTACCCCGCCAGCTGGCGGCGTTTCATGCGCGCTACCCGTCCATCACGATAGAACTGGCGATCGACAACACGGAAGGGGCCGCGGCGCGCGTGCTCGACGGTGCAGTCGAGCTTGGCTTCGTCGAGGGTGTGATCGACGAGCCCGCGCTCGCGCATTGGACCGTCGCGAACGACCGCATGGTGCTGGTGAGTGACCGCGCTGCCGACACGATCGACGAGGACTGGATCCGGACCGCGCGCTGGATCGTCCGCGAGCAGGGATCGGGCACGCGCTCGTCGTTCGAGGAGGTGTTGCGCCAGCGCGGCGTCGATCCGTCGGACCTTACCATAGCGCTGACCCTGCCATCGAACGAGGCGGTCCGCAGCGCGGTCGAGGCCGGCGCGGGCGTCGCGGTGCTGTCGCAGCATGTCGTCGCACCTGCAATCGCGGCCGGCACGTTGCACGATCTGCCGCTCGGTCTGCCGCGGCGTCCATTCTACGCGCTGCGGCACAAGGAGCGCTATCGTACCCGGGCGGCCGACGCGCTGACCGATCTCATCAAGGAGACTGGGAAGTGACTGCCGATCTGAAACCCGTTCTCGATGGTCTGAAGCCGCTCAGCCGGCTTGATTCTCCGCGCGAGATGATCCGCCAGTTCACCCCCAACTGGTTCGCCGCTACGATGGGCACGGGCATCCTCGCGCTGGCCTTGCCGCAGGTGCCGGGCGTCGGCGCATCGCTGCACCCGGTCGGCGAGGCGTTGTGGTATTTCAACATCGCGCTCTTCACGCTGTTCGCCGGGCTCTACACCGCGCGCTGGACGATGTTCGGGCACGAGGCGCGTCGGATCTTCGGGCACAATACCGTGTCGATGTTCATCGGCACGATCCCGATGGGCCTCGCGACGATCATCAACGGGTTCCTGGCGTTCGGCCTGCCGCGGTTCGGCGCCGGCGTTATCCCGATCGCCGAGACATTGTGGTGGATCGACGTCGCGATGTCGCTCGCCTGCGGTGTAGCGATCCCCTACCTCATGTTTACCCGGCACGAACATTCGCTCGACGGCATGACCGCGGTGTGGCTCCTGCCAGTGGTCGCGGCCGAGGTCGCAGGCGCGAGCGGAGGCCTGCTCGCACCGCATCTGGCGGACGCGCACCACCAGTTCGTGGTGCTGGCGACCTCCTTTGTCCTCTGGGCGTATTCGGTGCCGGTCGCGTTCGGCATCCTCGCGATCCTCATCCTGCGGATGGCGCTGCACAAGCTGCCGCACGAGAGCATGGCCGCATCGAGTTGGCTCGCACTAGGCCCGATCGGCACCGGTGCGCTCGGGATGCTGGTGCTCGGCAGCGACGCGCCCGCGATCCTCGCCGCCAACGGCCTCGGCCAGATCGGCGCGGTAGCGCAGGGGATCGGCACGATCGCCGGGCTGCTGCTCTGGGGCTTCGGCCTGTGGTGGCTGGCGCTCGCGACGCTGATCACGATCCGCTACTGGCGCGCGGGCATTCCGTTCAACCTCGGGTGGTGGGGCTACACCTTCCCGCTCGGCGTCTACACGGTCGCCACCTTCAAGCTCGGCACGACGCTCCAGCTCGGCTTTTTCGGGATCGTCGGCACCGTCCTTACCATCGCGCTCGCAGCGATGTGGCTGCTGGTCGGCGCCAAGACGGTCACAGGCGGCTGGCGCGGAAACCTGTTCGTGTCGCCCTGCATCGCCCAAGCCAATTGATGGGCCGAACTGATCGTCCTGCCGGATCGAACCGGCGCATCCGATCGACCCGTACCGGGCAGACCGTCGGACGGATCGCGCATAAGAGCATGACATCGAAGGGAGAATGCTGGTGGACAGCCTGGATATGAAACTGGCGCAGGCGACGAACCGCCGTCGCTTTCTCGCAGAGGCTGCGATCGGCAGCGGCGCGTTGATCGCCGCACCCGCGCTGGCGCAGAGCATTGTCGATCTGCACCTGCCTGGCGGTCCGTCGGAACGACCGATGACCAGTGCGTTCCCTGGCAAGGGCAACATGATCCTCCAGCGTATCCACCCGCCTTTGCTGGAAACGCCGATGAGCGTGTTCAATGGTGACGTCTTCACGCCAAACGACCAGTTCTTCGTCCGCTGGCACTGGGCTGACATCCCCACCGCGATCGATGTCGAGGCGTTCCGGATCAAGGTGCACGGCGCGGTCACGCGGCCGCTGTCAATCTCGCTCGCGCAACTGCTGAAGTTGCCACGCGTCGAGCTGGCGGCGATCAACCAATGCTCGGGCAATTCGCGTGCGCTGTTCCAGCCGCCCGTTGCCGGTGCGCAGTGGCGTCACGGGGCCATGGGCAACGCCAAATGGCTCGGCGTGCGCCTGCGCGACGTGCTCGACATCGCCGGCGTGAAGCCGGGCGCGGTTGCAGTGCGGTTCGGTGCGCTCGACCAGCCGGTGGTCGCGGGTGGACCGGATTTCGCCAAGTCGCTGTCGATCGACCACGCACGCGACGGCGAAGTGATGCTCGCCTTCGGGATGAACGGCGAACAGATGCCGCTCCTCAACGGCTTCCCGGTCCGGCTGATCGTACCCGGCTGGTATTCGACCTATTGGGTCAAGATGCTGAACGACATCGAGGTGCTCGCCGCGCCCGACGACGGTTACTGGATGGCCAAGGCGTACAAAATCCCTGACACTCCAGGCGCGAACGTGCGGCCGGGCCAGAAGGATTTCCCGGCCGTTCCGATCAACAAGATGATCCCGCGCAGTTGGGTCACGAGCCTCGACGAAGGGCAGGCGATCGCGTTCGACCGGTCGATCCCGCTGGGCGGCATTGCGATGGGGGGCGATTGCGGCGTCGCCAAGGTCGATGTGTCGACCGACAACGGCAAGACCTGGTACAAGACGACGCTCGGCCCCGATCACGGCAAATACAGTTTCCGCCGCTGGGACGCGCAGGTGCCGCTCACGCATGCGGGCCCGACCAGGCTGATGTCGCGCTGCTGGAACACCGCCGGCATCGCGCAGCCGATGACGCCGATCTGGAACCCGGGCGGGTTCATGCGCGGCAACATTGAAACCACCAACATCGTCGTCGGCTGAGGAGCGCTCCCCCATGAAAACGCCTTCCATCGGCACGCTGTCGTTTGGGTTCGTCGGCGCGACCGTCGTTCTGCTACTTGCGATCGGTGCCCCGAACAGCCGCATAGCCCCGCCGCCTGCCGCCCCGGCCGCACCACCGCCGCCAAGCGTTTCGGCGCGCGGCTTCTCGCTGGCGTCCACCTCGGTCGATCTCCCGACCGACGAAGGGCAATATCCGGCTGGTCCGCATGCGGACGTCATCAACGCCAACTGCACCTCGTGTCATTCGGCGAGCATGGCGCTGAACCAGCCGCCACTCTCTTCCGACCAGTGGACCGCGGAGGTCACCAAGATGCGCGAGGTCTACAAGGCTCCCGTTGCACAGGCTGACGTGCCGGCGATCGTCGCTTATCTGACCGCCATGAGCGCAAAGCAGCCGGGTGCCGCGAAGGGCAAGGCGCAAGACCCCGATCCGAAGGCTGCGCCCGACGTATCGGGGGGATCAGGCTAAGCCCATCAACTCACGACACGCGGTTCTGCGCGCGAAGTGCTGTGCGGCGTGGCCTCCGGGGGAGGGCGTCGACGCCAATCGAAACACTGCTCGCGCCCTGCGCGTTCGCAGGTGTGCCATGTGGCACACCTTACGCGAGAATCGTCACCGGCAGGGCCGAGACGCCGGCACGATGGCTCGGTCGGCACGCCCAGCGGGCCGATAGAGCCGTGCCCGCGGGGTCCCGCCCCACTCGTTGGGGACTTCGGAAAAGAGCGTAGGGTGCCGACTGCCTGCCTACTTGGTGCTATCAACGTCTGGACCGAAACCATATAGCTGCTATCCTGGATATATGGAAAACAACACGGCAATTTCAGCGCTCGGCGCGCTCGCACAAGGAACACGCCTCGACGTGTTCCGCCTGTTGGTGCGGCACGAACCGCATGGCTTGGCTGCCGGCGAAATCGCCCGTCAGCTCGACGTACCGCAAAACACGATGTCCGCACACCTCGGCATCCTCGCCCGTGGCGGGCTGGTGCGATCCGAACGTCATAGCCGCTCGATCATCTATCGTGCCGATCTCGACGGCCTGCGCGCGCTAACGCTCTTTCTCGTCAAGGATTGCTGCGCCGGCAACGCGGAGCTGTGCGCCCCGCTGATCGCCGAACTCACCCCATGCTGCTGAAAGGACGCCCGTGGCCGTCGATATCGTGATCTATCACAACCCCGTGTGCGGCACGTCGCGCAACACGCTAGGCCTGATCCGCAATGCCGGCATCGAACCGCACGTGGTCGAATATCTGAAAACCCCGCCCTCGCGCGCGCTGCTGGTCGAGCTGATCGACCGCGCCGGCATAACGCCCCGCGAGCTGCTACGCGAAAAGGGTACGCCCTATGCGGAGCTCGGCCTGGGCGACACATCGCTGTCCGACGACGCGCTGGTGGATACGATGATGACGCACCCGATCCTCATCAACCGGCCGATAGTCGTCTCACCGCTCGGCGTGAAGCTCTGCCGGCCGTCCGAAGCCGTGCTTGATCTGCTGCCGGGCGATCAGCGCGGCGCGTTCGCGAAGGAAGACGGACAACAGGTGGTAAACGCCTCGGGCCAGCGCATCGCCTGATGCTTCTTGCCGTCCTGATCTTCGTCGTCACGATCGTGCTCGTCATCTGGCAACCCAAGGGGCTCGGAATCGGGTGGAGCGCGATCGCCGGGGCCGTCTTGGCGCTGCTCGCGGGCGTCGTCACGCTGTCCGACGTCCCGGTCGTTTGGGGCATCGTCTGGAACGCGACGGCTGCATTCGTCGCGATCATTGTCATAAGCCTGTTGCTCGATGAAGCTGGATCCTTCGAATGGGCGGCGCTCCACGTTGCGCGCTGGGGCAGGGGACATGGGCGCCGACTCTTCGTCCTGATCGTGCTGCTCGGCGCGGCGGTGTCGGCGTTGTTCGCCAATGATGGTGCGGCGCTGATCCTCACGCCGATCGTCATCGCCATGCTGCGCGCGCTGGGGTTCAAGGACAAGGCGACGCTGGCGTTCGTCATGGCGGCCGGGTTCATCGCCGACACGGCCAGCCTGCCGCTGGTGGTCTCGAACCTCGTCAACATCGTGTCAGCCGACTTCTTCAAGATCGGGTTCGGCACATATGCGTCCGTGATGGTCCCGGTCGATCTGGTGTCGATCGCCGCCACGCTGGGCGTGCTGCTGCTGTTCTTCCGGCGCGACCTCCCAGAAGACTATGACGTGGGGGCGCTCCGCGCGCCGCGCGATGTCATCCGAGACCCCGCGACCTTCCGTGCCGGCTGGATCGTCCTCGCGCTGCTGCTCGCTGGCTTCTTCCTGCTCGAACCGATCGGCGTGCCGGTCAGCGCCGTTGCCGCTGCCGGCGCGATCCTGCTGCTGGTAATTGCGGGACGGGGCCATGTGATCCAGACCGGCAAGGTGCTGCGCGGCGCACCGTGGCAGGTCGTGATCTTCTCTCTCGGCATGTACCTGGTCGTCTACGGGCTGCGAAACGCGGGCCTGACCGACCATCTCGCCGCGCTGCTCGATCGCACCGCTCAGGGCGGCGTGTGGGGGGCGGCGTTCGGGACAGGCGTGATCGCGGCCATCCTGTCGTCCGTGATGAACAACATGCCGACCGTACTGGTGGGCGCGCTGTCGATCGACGCGACCCATGCCACTGGCGCCGTGCAAGAAGCAATGATCTACGCCAATGTCATCGGCTGCGATCTTGGCCCCAAGCTGACGCCGATCGGCTCGCTCGCAACGCTGTTATGGCTCCACGTCCTCGGCCAGAAAGGTGTTCGGATCGGATGGGGCTATTATTTCCGTGTCGGTATCACGCTGACTGTGCCGGTATTGCTGGTCACGCTTGCCGCCTTGGCATTGAGGATCACGATCGGATGACAGCCCTGATCTACATCGGCGCGGCGCTTGCTGAAATTGGCGGATGCTTTGCCTTCTGGGCCTGGCTTCGCATGGCGAAGTCACCCTTGTGGCTTGCTCCGGGCGTCGTCTCATTGATCCTGTTCGCATGGCTCCTCACCCGCGTGGACAGCGATGCCGCGGGACGAGCGTATGCCGCTTACGGCGGCATTTACATCTGTGCATCGCTTGCTTGGCTCTGGACCGTCGAAGGCGTGCGGCCCGATCGCTGGGATGTGAGCGGCGCGGCGCTCTGTCTGATCGGCACCTGTATCATCCTCTTGGGACCACGAACCGCCTGATGCCTGTTCGAACGCTCTCCGACCCCGACCATCTGCCCGCGCTCGATCGAAGCTATGCGATCGAACGACCTGCTCATGGCCTCGGCGCGGGTGCTCCGCCGCCACGAATCCTTCTGCTCTACGGTTCCTTGCGCGAGCGGTCATTCTCGCGGCTGTGTGTCGAGGAAGCGGCGCGACTACTGCAATTCTTCGGATGCGAAACGCGCATTTACGATCCCTCGGCGCTGCCGTTGCCCGATCAGGTCGTCGGCGACGACCATCCGGCCGTCCACGAGCTGCGTGAACTGTCGTTGTGGTCGGAAGGTCAGGTGTGGTGCAGCCCTGAACGGCACGGCCAGATCACCGGCATCATGAAGCTCCAAATCGATCATCTGCCGCTCTCGATGGGCGGGATGCGACCGACGCAGGGACGCACGCTGGCAGTCATGCAGGTATCGGCGGGTTCGCAGTCGTTCAACAGCGTCAACACGCTGCGCGTGCTCGGCCGCTGGATGCGAATGGTGACGATACCGAACCAGTCGAGCGTCGCCAAGGCGTTCGCCGAATTCGGCGAGGACGATCGCATGAAGCCGTCGAGCTATTATGACCGCATCGTAGACGTAATGGAGGAACTGGTGCGGTTCACGGTGCTGCTGCGCCCGCACGCGGCACAACTCGTCGACCGCTATTCCGAGCGCAAGGAAGTTCGCGTAGGGATCGACCTGACGACAGACTTGTCGACTATCGCGACCACGGCACCCCCTCGAGGTGTTTGACCTCGCCCCGACGCGATGGAAGATCAGAGCGGCTACTGTGCAATACCAGCCAATGGCCTGCTGGGCTGTTAGTCGTCGACCGTCGAAACCGACTACGTGATCAGTCTTCGCGACGTTCGATGTTGTCCCCTAGCCCCGGCGCTTCTGGAGACGATCGGTCGTCTTTACGCTTCTCCGAGGCGACCATTTCGCCAACTTCGACCATCTCCGCGGTTTCCTGCGTGGTCGGCTCATCCTTGTCCGTCTCGGCCATATGCGTCTCCTTTAAAGCATCAACGCCAAAGGCTCGCTATTAGATGCGAGGAGACGCGCAGGCGTCGGATCAGTCGTCGTCGCGGTCCTGCTTTTCGCGGGAAACGACCTTGAAGTTGCGGTTTAGCTTGATGTCATAGCGGCCGCCACGGCAGCGTGCGTCGTCGACCTCGAAGCCACCATCGTCGCGCTCGATCGAGCGTGGCGCAGTGCAGCCGATCCGCTTCAAGGCGGTAAGCGTCGAGGCCCGCTGGCGCGGGGTCACCCGATCGTCGTCAGCGAGGGCGGGGGAAGCGATGACGAGTGCCAGCGCGCCGGCAGCGAGATATTTGAGCATGGAAAAGACGTCCGATTAAAGGTCCATGGAAACTCTGAATCCAATGCGGCCCGCGCGCCGATCGTTCCGAAATCATCCCCACCGTCGGGTGATAACGAGAGCAATCGCCAGAACGACGACCGAGAGAACAAGACTTGCCAGCACATAGCCGATCGCGGCGCCGGTCTCGCCGCGCTCCCATAATGTCACGGCATCGAGCGAGAAGGTCGACCAGGTCGTAAATCCGCCGATAAGTCCCGTCGTCACGAACAGGCGCAACTCCGCATTTTCGATGCTCTTGGCGGCAAACAGGCCGATCATCATGCCCATCAGCGCCGAGCCGACCACGTTGATGGCCAAGGTTCCCCAAGGGAAGGTTGGCCCCATAAGACGTAGTGCCACGATGCCGACGCCGTGACGCAGCATGCCGCCCACGCCCGAGCCCAGGAACACGACCAGAAAGCCAAGCCAGATCGGCATCGTTCACCCCGTCACTATCATCTGAACTGCCGTCACCGAGAGGAGAGCGGCGACCAACAATTGGAAACGGTGCACCGAAAGGCGCTTGATGAAATCATGCGCCAACGCGCCGACCACGACCGAGGGAAGGAAGGCGACCAGCACGTTTCTCGAGAAGCGGCGGGCGTCGGCATCGGACGACAAGCCGGAGACGACCGACCAGAGCCGCGCGCGGTACAACCAGCAGATCGCGAGGATCGCCCCGACCTGAATGACGACATCGCTGATCCCGGCTTGCCGCCCTTCGTAGCCGATCAGTCGTTCGGTCAAAATGAGATGGCCGGTAGAGGAAACCGGGATGAACTCGGTCGATCCCTCGACGATGCCGAGGACGATCGGAGCGATCAGCGAGGGTAGATCCGTCACGTCCGGGGCTTCGGTCGCGACACGAAGGGATTGGTGAAACGTGCTTTGGCGCCGAGCTCGGCTTCGATCTCGATCAGTCGGTTGTATTTGGCCAAACGCTCACCCCGGCAGGGTGCGCCGGATTTGATTTGCCCGGCGCCGACCGCAACCGCGAGATCGGCGATAAAGGCGTCCGTGGTCTCGCCCGACCGGTGCGACACCATCGTTCCCCATCCCGCAGCGTGGCAGATGCGAACCGCCTCGATCGTCTCCGTGACGGTGCCGATCTGATTGGGTTTGATGAGGGCTGCGTTGGCAGCTTTTCGAGCGATGCCTTCCCGGATGATCCGGGGATTGGTGACCAGGAGATCGTCGCCGACGATCTGGATCCGGCTACCCTGGCTTACGGTCTGGTCGATGAACCCTTGCCAGTCCTCCTCACCGAACCCGTCCTCGATCGAAACGATCGGATACGCATCGATCCAGCGCCCGTAGAGCGTGAGCAAGCCTGCGCGGTCGAGCAGGCCCGTTCCCGACCGCGCAAGATCGTATTGCTCCCCATCCGATAAGGACGATGCGGCTGGATCGAGCGCGATGGCGATGTCTGTACCCGGTCGATAACCCGCGGCTTCGATCGCATCGACGATCAACTCGCAGGCGGCCTCGTTGCTTTTGAGGTTCGGGGCAAATCCGCCTTCGTCGCCGACTGCCGTCTTGAGGCCGCGACCATGGAGGAGGTCGCGCAATGCGGCATAGGTTTCCGCACCATAGCGCATCGCTTCGGCGAAGCTGGAGGCTCCCACCGGAACGATCATGAATTCCTGAAAGTCGAGGCTGCTATCGGCATGCTTGCCACCATTCAGGACGTTCATGCACGGCATCGGAAGGAGGTAGTCGGTCGTACCGGCGAGCGTCTCGTAAAGCGGCTGCCCGAGCACCGATGATGCGGCGCGCGCGACCGCCATCGAAACACCCAGAATCGCATTGCCGCCAAGCCGCGCCTTGTTCGGCGTGGCATCGCGTTCGATCATCACCCGGTCGATGTCCGGCTGCGCGCAGACATCCATTCCGATGATCGCGCTGCCGATCTCGCCTTCGACGTTCTGCAGGGCTTGCCGAACACCCTTTCCGGCGAAACGATCGGGATTGTTGTCGCGGAGCTCGACGGCCTCATGTGCGCCTGTCGACGCACCCGACGGCACCGATGCCGATGCTGTGATGCCGTTGTCCAAGGTCACGGTGACGGACAAAGTCGGATAGCCTCGGGAGTCGAGGATCTCGAGGGCACGGAGGCTGGTGATGTGGCTGCTGGCCGGCATGGTCGGAGTCCTTGTCACTGAAGGATAGCGCGACCGATGATCGCGGTCGTGTAACTGAAATCGTAGAGGATCGCCCCTCCGGTCGGGATATCGAGGGTCTCGACCCGGGCGGCATCAAGGCCGTCGAGCGCCATAACCAGCGCCCGCAACGCGTTGCCGTGGGAGACGACGAGTGTCGTGCCGCCACTCATCACGGCAGGCAGCATCGTCCGAACGTAATAGGCGAGCACGCGCGCGACGGTGTCGCGCAGGCTCTCGCCGTGTGGCGGGGCAGCCGCATAGGAGCGTCGCCATTGGCGGACCTGATCTTTACCGTAGCGATCCGACGCCTCGGTCTTGTTGAGACCAGTGAGCGCACCGTAATCGCGCTCGTTGAGCGACCGGTCTACCGTGATAGGGACATCTGGTGCCCCCATCACGGCAGTGACGATAGCCGTCGTGTCCGCGCAACGCCGAAGGGTAGAGCGGAAAATCCGTGCAGGCCGAATGCCTTGCGCGATCAGGCGGTGTGCGATCGCCTCGGCCTGACGGTGCCCCAGAGGCGTTAGCGCCGGATCCGCAGAACCAGTAAATCGGTTGGCTGCGTTGGCTTCGCTTTCGCCGTGTCGAACGAGGACCAGACGCGCGTGCGGGAGCATCGTCACCCCTCAGTGCGCCATCAGCAGGGGTATATCGGCAGCGGCGAGGATGTGGCGCGTCGTGCCGCCCATGAACCACTCGATGATCTGGTTGTGCCGATAGGCGCCGGTCACGAGAAGCTCGGCGCCGATCGCTTTCGCTTCGGCGACGAGCTGGGCACCCAGATTCTCGCTGGAGCGCGGCACCACATGCAATTCGTGACGAACACAGATTTCGTCGAGCAAGGCTTCCAAGCCCAGCGCCGGATCGGTTTCTTCACCGATGCGGATTGCCGTGACACGCTTGGCGACACGAAGCCACGGGGCTGCCTCCTCAATGGCGTGGCACGCCGTGTCACTGTCGCTGAGCCCGACGGCCATGTGCTCGAAGCCGGTTCGCGCGCCGGCTCTCCACCCAGCCGGGACGATGAGGACGGGCTTGTCGGTCGAAAAAATTGCGGCGTGCAGGGCGTCGCCGCCGTCCATCGTCTGCTCGCGCGCGATGACGATCAGCGCATCGACATTTGCCGCCTCCTGTTTGACCGTCGCTTCTTCGGTGCCGACGATCGAGCGCCAGGCGACCTCGGGTGTGTCATCGCTGGTAGCTGCGGTCCAGGCAACGAAGGCGGCCCGCGCCGCATCCGCGCGCTCTTGGGCTGTCCCCTCGTCGCGCGCGCGTAGGCGTTGAAAGTCGATCTCCTCGCTCGCAACCGCGATCTGCTCGGGATCGACGACAACATTGAGGGCCTCGATCGATGACTCGCCAAGAGATCTGGCGGCGAGAACCGCCGCATCGAGGCAGGCGGCAGCGCTGTCGGCACCGACAATCACGGCAAGCAGTTTCATGGCATCGTCTCCCGGGCGGGGGTGAAGGCGTGTGTGAAGTTTCCGGAATGCTGGGCACCGGATCGTTTGAACCCTTGCGACGGCGCAGGATGGCTCTTCCCCGCCCATCCCATCCAGGCACCCTCATTTGGATACGCGAAGTACCGCGTCACAAGGCGCATCATGACTGGTTCCACGACCGAATGACCGGCTCGTCGCCATCATGTTCGTACCCGAGGACGCTGATGCTGGCCGTATCGAGCAGGAAATAGGCAGCGGCCCCGACGGGTAAGCCGAGCCAGCGCGCTGTCAGCACGCGGAGAATATGAGCGCTCGAGAAGATCAGGACATCGGCGTTGCGCCCACGCAGCGATGCGATGACGCGATCGGCTCGGGCTGCGACCGCCTCCGGAGTCTCTCCTTGCGGGCAGCCGTCGCGGAACAGGTTCCAGTCCGGGCGGTCGGCGAGGATCTCCTTCCTGGTTCGTCCCTCGTAGGCGGCGTAATCCCATTCCGCGAGATCGTCGGCAGGCACCAGGCGGGTCGCGAAACCGGTCAATTCCCCGGTCCGGCGCGCCCGTATCGAAGGGCTCGACCAGACGGCGGTAAAGTCCAAGCTTGGCAGACGTTCGGCTATTCGTTTCGCCGCGGCTTCTCCTGCCTCGGTCAGCGAGATGTCAGTCCGTCCCGTATGCTGCCGCGAAACGCTCCAAGCGGTTTCACCGTGACGGACGAGCCAAATCTGTGGGAGCCGGTTTATCGCCGCATCGCCTTTTCACCCGATGGGACGGATGCTGTTCCTATACCGAGCGTCCGATCGGGGAAGCCGCCGGCATCGAGATAGCGGATGCCGCCCAGCTGCTGATATTGCAGGACGGTCGCGAGGCCGTTGGCAGCAGGCTGCGAGCGCTCTTCGCGACCCTCGTAGCGCGGCACCGTTCCACCCGGCATCGCCTCGCGCAGTACCCGGCCGGTCAGATGGCCGCGCGGGGTGGGGAGGAGATTCAGCAATGCCATCATGGTGCGGCCCACGTCGACATTGCTGACCGGTGCTGGATCGACAAAGCCGCGCTTGAAGTCCGGGCCGGTCGCTGCGGTAAAGTTCAATGTGTCACCGCGGCCGAAGCTGCCGTGCATGCCCTGCCCCTGCTGGAGGGTCGTATCGGAGACTTCGATCTGGCAGTTTGTCGCAATCGCACACCCGGTGTTGGCGGATCGGAAGTTGACGACGATCGACGGCACCGGCGGGAGTGCCTCGCCCTTCAAATTGATCGCGGAAAGCGGCAGTGTTCCGGCGATTGCTCCCAGGCGGTCATCGACGAAGATACCGCTGACATAGTCCTGATCCAGCAGTGCGGAAACGACCCGTGCCGCTAGGGCAGGATCGCGGGTCGGTAGATAGAGGAGGTCGGACCCGCCATTTGCCGCCACCACTACGTCAGGTCTCGTCGCATCGGCACCGAGCACCGCGTTGCCGCGGCTCGGATGCTTGCCGTCCGCGACCCGCGTGTTGCCCGCTTCTGGATCGAATACGGGCATGTTCAAGGCGGACGCCAGATCAAGCGCAAGGAAGCCGGGCGGTAGGAAACCTTCGGGAACATCGACATAGCGCCCGCGTGCTGCGGAGCTGGTCCGGCTTTCTTTGGAGATCGTAGAGAAGCCGTGATCCGACGTGACGATGATGTCGGTCGTCTTCGCAAGACCCAAGCGATCGAGTGCTGCGCGCAGCTTCGCTAGATCATAGTCGGCATTGCGGATCGCGGCGAAGGTCGTGGGACCGTTGATGCCCGGCGTCAGCTGATTGAGGCTGTCGCCCTGATTGTGCTGCGTGCCATCGGGATCGCGCGACCAGAACACCATGGCGAACGGCCGGTGCTGCTTTCGGAAGACCGGCAAAGCGACCCGGGTCGCGACGTCGATGAGATAGTCCTGCTGCACGCGGTTGGCACTCGTCGTTCCGGGGATTCGGGCATCCCCGGACCGTCCGTTACTGCCGCGGTCCGGTGCTTGCAGCGCAAGCCCTGCCTGCGTGAGGCGAGCGGCAACGTCGGCAGACAGCGGAATCCCGCCGGGACGCCCGGTTGAATCGTCGATGATGAGTGTGGTGGCTCCGTCGCGTGCACGATGGTCCTGGATCAATGCGGGACCGAGCTTGCCGATCGCGGCCGTGCCGTACCCTGCTTGCCGCGCCGCTTCGAGAACGGTGGTCTCGTTGAGGTAATTGCCCCCGAAATGCTCGTCGACCTCGCCCAGAACAGCATCGTTCTCGAGGAAGGGCGTCACGCTGCCGGCAGCTGCAGCAATCGGCGCACGAGTCCATATCGTGTTGCTGAAGTCTCCGGTGTCGCCGAGCTGGTGACCGGTTGCGAGCGCCGACGCATTGGCGGTGGTGAACGTCGGGAAGACCGAGTGGCTGTTGGAAAAATAGGTGCCGGTGTCCCGCAATTGCGCGAGCGTCGGCGCGCTCTGGGATGTGACGATCTTGCCTCGCAGGCCGTCGATCACGACAAGAATGACATTGTGGGGCGCCGGGTGGCGCTTTGGCGTGCGCGCCTGAACCGTGGGCGAGACCGTGAGGACCAGGGTCGCAGAGAGTGTCGCAAGGAGGCGCATCGTTGGGTTCCGGTTTCGAGGTTCAGGCAAGGGCGACGAGCACGGCTCCCGCACCGATCAGGACGATCCCAAGCCAGCCGCGGGTGGAAAGATGCTCACCGAGAAACGCCACGCCGAGCACCGCGACGAAGACGACGCTCAGCTTATCGATCGGTGCGACGCGGGCGGCATCGCCGATCTTCAAGGCGCGGAAGTAGCAAATCCAGGAGGCACCCGTCGCAAGGCCCGAAAGGGCAAGGAACAGCCAGCTTCGCGGACTGATCGCATCGAGTGGCTGAAATTTGCCCGTGACCGCAAGAAGGATGGTCAGCACGGCAACTATCACCAGCGTCCGAAAGAGCGTGGCCAAATCGGAGTCGATCCCTTCGACGCCGATCTTCGCGAAAATCGCGGTCATCGCGGCGAAGCCGGCGGAGCCCAATGCCCAGACGAGCCAGGACGCTGAAGCGGTGCTTCTCATCCTCGCGCTCACTCCGGCTCTGCCGCGAGGATCGCGGGCGCGGCATCTTCGTGACGGATACCGGCAGAGCCAATGCTCCAGTGTTCGAGATGCTTGTAGACGATAACCTTGCCACCAAGGATCTCGCCATGTGCTTCGCAGAAGCGTTCCAGTTCGTGGCGCTGCCCGATCAACTCGACACACATGGTCAGGTGCGGATCGGCGATTTCGGAACCATTTTCGCGCACCGGGCCGTGATTGCTGTAGCCGTAGTGCGTGTTGTGAGCGACCGCGTTCATGATGCCGTCGCGCTTCGCTTGCGCGACAAGCTCACGGTAGAGCGGCTTGCGCGACCAGAAGCTGCGCGATCCGGTCGCGATCTTGTCGGATGGCTTTAGATAGATGCGGATCATACCGATCTCGCTCGGCGTCACCTTATGCTGTTGAGACATCAGTCATGCTCCTTGGTGATGACGGGGGTCGGGGATGGACGGGGGCCGCGCCGTGACGCACGAGCATCGCGCAGGGTCGCAGCCCCGGTATGCGCGCGAGACGCGCGCTTTGGCACCGCGATCCGCTGCGACAGGTAGATGCCGTTATGGCCCGAGCAGATGTAGGCGATGAAACAAGCGACTGCGATTGGGACGGCGTGGGCCGCTCCGAACAGCTCGATCCCCATGATCGTGCAGGCGAGCGGCGTATTGGCCGCGCCAGCGAACACCGCAATGAAGCCTAGTCCCGCGAACAGATCGAGCGGTGCGCCAAGCAGCCAACCGAGCGCATTACCGAGCGCTGCGCCGATGAAAAATAGTGGGGTCACCTCGCCGCCCTTGAAGCCGGCGCTAAGCGTCACGACCGTGAACAGCATCTTGAGCGCCCAGCTCCACCGATCGGCAGGGCCGGTGAAAAAGCCGGCGATCGTGGGATCACCGGGAATGGCCGACCATACGCCTAGGCCGAGATAAGCGCGTGTACCAACGATCCAGACCAGCGCGATGACCAGCACCCCGCCCAGCGCCGCACGCGCAGGGCCGTAAGGGATATGGCGCTTCAAAACTCCGCCGAAGGCGTGGTTGGCTTCTGCAAACACAAGTCCGGCGAGACCAAACGCTACGCCGGCTATTGCCGCCTTGAAGAGCAACACCGGCTCGACGAACAAGGCACCGCTCGCGGAGGCCACATAGGTGATGTGGTAAGGCGTATGATGGATGCCCCAGGCGTGACATGCCCAGTCGCCGACCAGCGCGGCTAGCAGACAGGGGATGATGCCGCCGTATTCGATACGTCCGACGGCCAGCACCTCGAGTGCGAACACCGCCCCGGCGAGCGGGGTCCCGAAGACCGCACCGAAGCCGGCTGCGACACCTGCCATAAGCAGAATGCGGACGCTGGCAGGATCGAGCCGGAGGAGGCCGGCAACGGCGCTGGCGAGACTGCCGCCGAGCTGGACCGCAGTGCCCTCACGCCCTGCGGAACCGCCAAAGAGATGAGTGGCGATCGTGCCGATGAAGACCAACGGTGCCATGCGCAGCGGAACGCCGCCTCCGGGCTCGTGTATCTGCTCGACGATGAGATTATTGCCCGCTTCGACCGAACGGCCGGTCAGGTGATAGAGCAACGCGACCGCCGCTCCGCCTAAGGGCAGGAGGTAAAGCAGCCAGGGATAGTCGAACCGCGCCTGTGTCGCGGCGTCGAGGCTCCAGAGGAAAGCCGCGCAGAGTGTTCCCACCAGCGCCGCCATCGGCACGAGGATCAGCGTCCAGCGCAACACCGACAGGGCATGGTCATGGCGATCGCGAAAAAAAGCGGCCAAATTTAATTCGTTATAGAGATTGCGAAACGTCGCGCGCACAATTCCTCCTTGCTGCCTTGCGGCGCCCGGTAGGAATCATCGGCCCTTGCGAGGGCGGTTCGGCCAACATAGCCAGGCGGAAATCCATCGCCTTCGGCCGCTATATGTCGCCGCGGTGCGGCAACGTCAATCCGATGTAGAAATGAAACTGTATGGTTGCCGGATGACAGGCCCGAAACGGCAGGATAACTGACGGACCGATACTGTTGCTCGCAGCCATCCGATTGCTGTGGCCGGCGGAGCAGGCGAAGAGCCGCCGCCCAAGGGCGGCGAGGTCACGCCGCTGTTCTTCATCGGCGCGGTGCTGGGTCATGCGCTCGCCGGCCCGATCGGTGTCCCCGTCGACCTCCTTGCCGCGCTCGGTTTCGTGGCGGTGTTCGCGGGCGCGGCCAATACGCCGCTCGCCTGCACGATCATGGGCGTCGAGCTGTTCGGCGCCGAGACCGCAGTGCCGGTCGCGGTCGCCTGTTTCGTCGCTTACGCCTGCTCCGGGCATAACGGCATCTACCTGTCGCAACGGGTGGCGGTGCCGAAGCGGGCGGGCAGCACCCTGCCGCCGGACCTGACGCTGCGCGATGCGCGCGCGCTCCGTCCCGTGTCCGACCTTTCAGACCTGTTCGCTCCTTACCTCACGGAAGGCTTATCCATGTCCGACGCCCACCACGTGTCGCAGACCGAGATCGGCTGGTCCGCATCTACATGAAGCTAGCCGATAAGGCGGTAAAGCCGGGCACGCGCTCACGCTGGGCTGCCAAGCCGCTCGACCGAACGCTCGTCGCGCAGGCCAAGGCGGACGGAATCATGAACGCTGTCGCCCACTATACCCACTACGGCTACAGCAACCACGGCCCGGTGCATGAGAACGGCGCCGAGATCGCCGATCCACACCTCACCATGTGTGTCGAACTGATCGGCCAGCGCGAGCAGCTCGAAGGCTTCTGCCGGGCGCATGGCGACCTGCTTGCGAACAAGGTCATCGTCTACAAGCACCTGGAGCATTGGACGGTCAGCCCGGCGGGCTTGCGCCAGGAAGATGCGGATACGGCCGAGCTGGTTGGCTGAGGCATGGGGCCATACCTGATTGTGTTCGCCGGGGCTGGTTCCGACGGCATGCTGCGGTATGGGCTGAACGGCCTCAGCCTGCGCCTGTTCGGCCCCGACCTGTCGATCGGAACGCCCATCATCAACGTGCTCGGCTCATTCCTTATGAGTCTGCTGGGGGGCTGGTTCTTGTTGCGAAGCGGATCGAGCCCGGGATGGCGATTGTTCCTCACCACCGGCGGGCTGGACGGCGTCACGACCTTCTCGACCTTCTCGCTGGAAGCGGCCTTGCATTAGGAGAGAGCCGAAGTCGGGCAAGCTGCCCTTTATGTTGTCGGATCGGTTGGGCTGGGCGTGCTCGCGCTGTTCGGCGGCCTCGCTCTCGTTCGCTCCTTCAGCCCGGCTTAGCGGCGCCAACCGGCTCAGAAGCGATCATCTTCCTTGACGTTGTCAACCTTCGCCTTGTGTTTGGCGCGGACCGACTCCTCCAGCTCCAGAATCTCGGCCGATTCTTGCGTGGTGGGCTTCTTCTTGTCGATATCGCTCATGAAGTCCTCCGTCTGCAAAACTACTGGTACACCGTTTCGCGCCAAGGATTATTCAGGGTTTCTGCTCGGCGTCCCGCCGGTCCGCTTCGGCCGGGGTCTGCCGGGCGCGTTCGCGGATACGGCGTTCGAGCGGTGCGCCGACGAACAGCACGAGCATCGCCAGCAGCAGACCGCCCACAAGCAGTGGCCACACCGCCAATCCCGCTGCCGCTCCGAGCGTCGCTGACACCCAGATGCACGCCGCCGTTGCCAGCCCATGCACCTCCTGCCCGCTGCCGACGCGCAGGACCGCGCCCGCGCCGATGAAGCCGACGCCGGATAGGATGCCCTGCATCACCCGACCTGCTGCATCGGCGTTCACGTTCGGCAAGCCGCTGTGGACGATCGCCTGGACGGCGATGCAACTCGCGAGCCCGACCAGCCCTAGCGTCCGCAGACCCATGATCTGTCGGTTCTCGCGTGACCGTTCCCAGCCGAGCGTCATGCCGGCCGCCGTCGCCACGATCATCCTGCCGATCGCGTCGACCCAGAAGGCGAGATCGACCGACAAAGGCGGCGGATTCACTCGACCAGCACGTGGACGTGGTGCCAGGCCGTGCAGAGGTATCCGGCGAAGTTCCACATCGTATCGGGTAGTTCGGGCTGACCCTGGCCCGCATCGTCGAACGCGCGCACCACAAGGTGCTGGCGCCCCTTGGGCAGTTCCGCATCTAGCGACCAGCGCTGCCAGCTCCACTGCCCGTCCGGATCGTCGGAGAAATCGACCTGCCGCCAGTCTCGACCGCCGTTCAGCGACACCTCTACCCGCGACACGCCGCGCTCATAGGCGACGGCATAGCCCTCGATCCGGACCTTGCCCGCGGGCAGGCTCTCGCCCGAACCAGGCGAGCAGATCGCGGCGTTGAGCGGCATGGCGTTGATCGTCAGCCCTTGCGTCCAGTCCGCCGTCTCGCTGGTCACGTCGGCCGGAAAAAGCTTGTAATCGTGCGCCTGGATCGGCGCCTCGGAGGGCGTGTCCTTGACCTCGATCCGGGTCAGCCACTTGGCGCTACGCACGCCAGCATAGCCTGGCACGACCAGACGCAACGGCGCACCGTGCTCGGGTGCCAGCGGTTCGCCGTTCATCGCCCAGGCGAGCAGCACGTCGGGCGCCCGCGCCTTGGTCATAGCGATCGAGACGCCGAACGGTGCCACCTCGCCTTCCACATCCACCTCGTCAGCGCCGGTGAAGCAGACGAACAGGTTGGACGCGTCCGATGCTCCAACTGCATCCAACAGGTCTGCGAGCCGCACGCCCGTCCACTCGGCATTGCCGATCGCGCCTATGTCCCATGGATCGCCTGAAGTCTTGCCCACCTGTTGGAGATCGGTCCGGCGGTTGCCGGCGCATTGAAGCACAGCCGTGACAGTCCGGACCGGAAAGCGCGCCTTCAACTCCGCAATCGAGATGGAGCACTCGCCCACACTGATCCCGCCCACCTCAATCCGGTGATCGGCCGGCAGGTCCGGCACGGGCCCATGGCTGCGCACATAGAACAGGTTCTGTGGCGTCAAAAACCGCTCGATCAAGGCGCCGGGCACCGGCTCGGCGTTGTAGGGCTCGGGGTTCCGCTCTATCATCAGCTCGCTCATGCTATTGTAACGCCTGACAATCGGTTTGGCCTCGGCCTCATCCTCACTATCTTGCCCGATCATGCGATGTGCAGCGCGGCCAGCAGCGTCAGGCTGATCGCGGCCAAGCCGAGCAACGACAACACGACGGCCATGGTCACGCGGCCCCCGGCCTTGGCGACGGTGCGGACGTCCACGCCGAGCCCGAGCGCCGCCATGGAAACGACGGTCAGCAGCGTGGCGCTCCGGCCGATCGGCGCGATGGCGACGGTCGGCACCAGACCTAGCGAGCGGCAGGCGACCAGTGCGAGGAAGCCGATGATGAACCAGGGCACGAGGTGGGCGAGGTCCATCCGCTTGGCCGTAGGCGCACCGGCGACGAACTCGCCTTCGGGAACCGACTGCGGCGCGAGACGAGGCGCCACCAGCGACAGAACAAGGCACACCGGCCCGAGCATCAGCACGCGCACCAGCTTGACGAGCGTACCCATCTGCACGGCGGTGGCGCCCAACGGCGAGGCGGCTGCGATCACCTGCGGCACGGCATAGACAGTGAGCCCGGCGAGCGCCCCGAAGGCGAGCCCGCCCATGCCGAGCGCAATCGCGAGCAGTGGCAGGCCAAGCACTACCACCACACCCAGTACCGCCGTGAACGCGATCGAGGCAGCTACGTCGTCGCTGTCGGCGCCGATTACCGGTGCCACGGCCGCGATGGCGGAGTTGCCGCAGATTGAATTGCCGCAAGCCACCAGCAGCGCCATCCGCGTTGGCAAGCCGAGCAATCGGCCGATCCCAAAGCTGAGCAGGATTGCGCTCACGACCACGCCGGCGATACCGGCGAGGAGCGGCAGCCCGGCCGCCAAGATGGTCGCGGCACTGACCGAAGCACCGAGCAGGACGACCGCCACCTCCAGTAAGTATTTGGCGCTGAATGCGATGCCTTCGTGCCACCTTTCATCCGGGGTCCACAGGCTGCGCACGGCGGTGCCGATCAGGATGGCGAGCACCAGCGCCTCCAGCCACGCCTTGCCGGCCAGTGCGCGCTCGCCCACCTCCAGCGCGTAGGCCGAGCCGGTGACGGCGAGGCAGAGGCCGACGCCGGGCAGCAGCGCGGGCAATCTGCTAGTCTGGACGGTCGGGAATATACGATCGGGATAGGCAAAACTGGCCACGGCGGTGTTCCTTCCGTCGCACGATCTAAACCCTGCCTACCGATCGCTCCAACTTAGCCTTGTTGTCATTCCGATCGTCAATCGTGATCGGTTTCTATATCAGGTGCGGTGTGACACTGGAGCAACTGCGCATCTTCGTCGGCGTGGCCGAGCGCAAGCATATGACCGTCGCGGCGCGGCCTTAAACGTCACGCAGTCAGAGGCTTCCGCAGCCATCGCCTCGCTTGAGGAGCGACACGCAACCAAGCTCTTCCACCGCGTCGGGCGCGGCATCGCTCTGACAGAGGCCGGACGGCTGTTCCTGACCGAGGCTCGCGGAGTTCTTGCGCGGGCCGACGCGGCCGAGACGGTGCTGGAGGAGCTTGGCGGACTGAAGCGGGGCACGCTGCGCCTCGTCGCCAGCCAGACCATCGCCGTCTGCTGGTTGCCGCCCATCCTTTCAACTTTCCATGAGCGCTATCCGGCGATCAGTATCGAACTGTCGATCGGCAACACCGGGCAGGCCGCGGTACACGTCAATGACGGCAAGGCCGATCTGGGTATTGTCGAGGGCGAGATCGAAGATCCAGCGTTGGCGCATTGGCCGATCGGCGAAGACCAGCTGTTGCTCGTCGGAGCACAACCTTTCGCCGACATCGACATCGACGCGACATGGCTGCGACGAGCGCGCTGGGTGCAACGGGAGCCTGGATCAGGCACGCGATCGACGTTGAATAGCGAGTTGCGCGGCTTGGGGGTCGATCCGGCTGCCCTCGACGTGGCGCTGACGATGCCGTCTAATGAAAGCGTCCGAACGGCCGTGGAGGCTGGGGTGGACGTTGCTGTCCTGTCGGCGCTGGTGGTCGACCCGGCCATCAAGGCAGGTCTGTTGCACGTCGCACCGATCACATTCGCTCCTCGCCCCTTCTTCGGGCTGCGGCATAAGGAACGCTATCGCACGAAAGCCGCGGATGCGCTGTTGGACGTGATCGGGTTGCAGCGGCGGTAGGTACGCATCGGCATTCTCAAAACGCCATCCTTTGTGGGACCGCCCGCGATCGCCATCTCCTTGCTGAAACCTGTCTGACCGCACTCCACCAGATTTGCGCCATAGTAGGACGGGACATCGCCCACGAGCGGCCGGATCTGGCAGTAGCTGTTGTTCAGCAGACCGTGCCGGGACGACGCCTTTGTCCCTGAAGGCATCGATTACGGCGGAAAACCCTGTCGCCATCCTGGATGCACGACAAACGGGTGTTTTCCGACATGGCAGGTCAATCGCCTCTCACTCAACAGGGGGATGGCTGGGAGGGGTCGCGAAGCCGAACATCGTGTTCGCGTAGGGTGAGTGGCAGGTTTTGAGAGAAGCCGCCATTTACCCCTTTGCTGAGGAACGGCGTGAGTTGGTCGGAACCCGCCGATCCGCTTTAACGTACTTCGTCTAACGATCCTTGGTGAGCTCGACCGCAGTCGCACGGTCGTTGCTGGAAGCCCTGCGACTGTCACCGATGTCCGGTCGATCGCCTGCCTCGATGCGGCTGGCTAGATCGCTGTGAAGCGAGACCAGCTCGGGTAGAGAATGCTCCCCAGCCGCAGGCCCCAGCCTGCGCTCTGCATCGTCGAAGATATCTATGGCGCCCGCCAGTTCGGGTTCGCCGTAAAGCGCTGCGCTTTCCCCTGCACGCCATAGCTCGGCGAGTTCGTGGGACCTTATCAGGCAAGCCGAGGCTGTACGATCGACCGCCACGGTGGTGCCCGGTGGTGCCGGCGGCGCAGCCCCCCTCCCCTTGATCTCGGCTCGCGTTAGTGCCGCCAGGCGGTAGCGCAGGACCCGGGTCTCCGGGGTATCCGTTGGTGAGGGCTGATACTGCCGGTTCAGGAGAACAATAAGCTCGGCTGTGCTGGCGGCCGACGCGGCGTTGCGCCAGTCCGTCAAGGACCGCTCGTCCGAT
Source organism: Sphingomonas sp. GC_Shp_6 (assembly GCF_026540835.1). Classification (NCBI taxonomy): domain Bacteria; kingdom Pseudomonadati; phylum Pseudomonadota; class Alphaproteobacteria; order Sphingomonadales; family Sphingomonadaceae; genus Sphingomonas; species Sphingomonas sp. GC_Shp_6. The sequence goes on from NZ_JALNUO010000013.1 coordinate 32,122, forward strand.
AACAGATCCGCGGGTTGAGTCAGGATAAAGCGCTCGAGGAGCGGATCGCTGGCTACTGCGACAGGCAGGGGTGCTCGGTTACCGTTAGCGGCGGCATGGGCGAAGCCGATCGCCGCCGCAATCGTACCGAGTTGCGTCTTCATGATTTCACGATCGCCGATCGATCGCCCTAGGATCATCTCGAGGATCGGCGTTAGATCCGTCACGGCGGCCTGGCCCGCATCGATCGTGTCGAGCCTATGGACGATCTCTTTGTGTGTCGCCTCGATGCGCTGGGTGCTCGCGGTCAGCGCATCGAGCTGCTCCTGCACGAACGTCAACGCATCCAGAACGCCTGCAAGAGCAACGCTTACCTTGTCCGTGCTCATCGTTCTGGCCCACCCTTATCCGGCGAACGCACTCGGTCCCGAGTGGCGCGGTCGCGATCCAATATCTCGCGAAGGACCTCCTCCGGCTTGCTTGGCGTCGGTGCCGTGGCCTGCCGTTCGGCCTCGTCCATAAGCGAGCGAAGGCGCTCGGATACCCCCGAAGGTCGGCGTTCATGCGGCGTGTCTTCGGTCCGCTCGGGTCTCTCCCGAAGTGCTTGCTTGGCCTCCAGCTTTCCACGCAAGACGCGAGAACGTTCCAGTGCTGCGGCGATCGGATCGGGCCCGGGATCCGCAACAGCGGGGCGCGTCCGAGCATCGACAATCGCGCCGCGCGTGCGGGACGGTGAACCGGCACGCATCGCCCGAGCGGAGTTGGGCTCGGGCGGCGGCAATGCCGCGACGAACCGCCCGAGGCTCTGTGCCACCACCTGATCGGCGAGGGAGGGCGAAGCCGACAGCTCCGCGACGGATCGCATATAGGTCGCGCGAACGATGGCCTGCCGACTTGCAATAATGGCCTCGACCGGGTCGGATATACCCTGGTCGCGGAGGCGCATGGCGCGCTCCGCCCGGCTCCTATCGAGCCGCGGAACCTGCCCCTTGTCGCGCATCTTTTGTACCGCAATGTGCTCATGCGCGGGGTCAATACCGCGCGCCCTGGTCGGCGTGGCGTTGGCCTCGATGCCGCGTTCGCGGAGCTTCTCGGCGAAGCGTTGCCGCCATCGAAACAGATCATCCCGGTCCGGATGAAAGCGGCGCCCGTCAAAATCGCGACGCGCGATCGTGATGTGAACGTGCGGATGGTCGCGATCGACGTGAAGGCCGGCAACCCACGACCGGTTCGCAAACTCCTCGCGTGCGAAGTCCAGGGCCGCCGCTTTCAAACGCTCCGGATCGGTCCCCGTCGGCATCGAGAGGATCATCGAAATGGACGTCGCACCCTTGCGTCTGGCGTCCCCGTCCATCTCGAAGCTATGCCAATCCGTCGCGAGAATCTGCATGTCCCGTCCGTCACGCAGCATGACGCCCTCGCTCGTTTCAAGACCGAGTTCCTCGTCGGAACCGTGACCCAGCCGGCTGATGTAGGCGAAGTTGGCCATGACGTGTCCGCCGCCATGCTGTCGCCCCGTGATCCGCACCATGACCTCGGGGACGCGACGCGATGTGCGATCCGCAGCCATGGTCGCCTGGCCGCTCATTCGGGCCTGCGTTCCGCCCCCGAAAGCGTGCTTAGCCTGCGCACTGGCACGCGACGTCCCCGACGAGGATGCGGCTTTCGGGAACATCGACGCAACGGCAAGACCGAGCATCGTGCCCCCCGTTCTCGGGCCCTTTGCGTTGCCGCCTCCAGTCCCGAGGCGGTACTTCTTCGGCGGCGCGAAGACGCCCGCCATGGAGTCCATCGTTCCAGAAGAGAAGCGGAAGCTCACGCTCCTGACGCTCGGTAGGTTTCGGTCCAGTACCCGACCTCTGCCCCGATCGAAGCAGATAGGCCCAGCCGGGTCGTAAACAGCAGCGTCTTCAGTTCCTCACATTTCTCGATGAGGGGACCGGCGACGCGGGCGATGTCGAGCGAGCTTTCGGGCTGGTTGGCGGCGTTCATCGCATGGACCGCCTGGTTGATGTTCCGGCCGATCAGAAGCACCTGCTTGCGCAACGCGACGATCTCAGCCTGGGTGGCTGGCGCCAGCCTCAGCACGCCCGCCTTGTCCCAAAGCTGCCAGCGAAGCGTGCGTTTGATCCATTCGTTTCGCGTCATCTTCATCGGCGCCGCTACGGTGTCGATGCCTTCGACCTCGCTCCGGTCGAGGCGGACGGTGACGCGAATGAGATCGTCGGGATCCCCCCTACCCTGAATCGGCATCACCGGAATGTCATCGTTCTCCGGAGCCAGCACTGCGTTGGCCAATACGTTTGCCATCCAGCGACTTCGGGTCTGCCCATTCGCCGCGGCAACGCGGTCGATCTCGGCGACCAAATCGTCCTTCAACCGCAGGCCTACATTCATCTCAAAAGCCCCGTGCAGCGGCGCCCCACAAACCAATGTTAAACATTGGTGCCGTGAGGCATATCCTGCCATCCCTAGTAATTGCCTGTTCTCATGAAACAACGACCTTTTTGGAGCTAAATCACTCCAAACGCGGAGGTGAAAAGTGATTGACTGTATGCTTGCTACAAGTAACTTTCGTTCTTGTGGCGCCGGCGCAAGGCGTTTGTACGATTAGGTACGCCTACCTGCTATCTCCCGGATTGCCCGCAACATGGTAAGTTGTTCTCTATTGGAACCGGATTCAAAGAATGGCTCGATCAAGAAACGCCGTCGATCTCGCAACAATCGAGGCTCGGCGGGAAGCTCTAAAAGCGGAACTTGCTCATCTGGACGAACAGGCAAAGGCGGCGGAGCAGACGGCTCGAGACGCTGGTCGTCCGGTTCTAACCGCAGCGCTCGAGCGGGTTAAAATTGCAGCGATCGACAAAGCGGATGCCCGGGCAATCGCGACGGCTATTTCGAAACACGGCGGCAAAGCGGTGGCAAGCCAGCTTGCGTCGCTAGGCTAGGCTTCCAGGTCCACCATCCAGACGAGAAGCCGGCGTTGGCCTAGTATCCAGATTAGGGCAGCCTCATCGGATGCCTCAACGCTTGAACCTGACCGCTCTCCTTGTCGACGAATATGACACCGCGCTCTCTTCTTCGTCGAGAAGCTTGGCTTCGAACTGCGTGAAGATACCGTGCTGACCGATGACAAGCGGTGGGTGGTGGTCGCGCCGCATGGTGCGGCAAACGGACTGTTACTAGCGCGAGCGGTTGGCGACCGGCCACGTGAGGCGATCGGCGATCAAAGCGGCGGTCGCGTGTTCCTGTTTCTCGAAGCAGACGACTTTGCCCGTGACCACCTCGCTTACACGCAGCGGGGCATCCGTTTTGTTGAAGCGCCTCGCCATGAACCATATGGCACGGCGGCGGTCTTCGAAGACCTCTACGGAAACCGATGGGATTTGATCGAACCTAGCGTGGGCAAGGGATGACCTTCGATCCGCCATTCTATGCGGTAAGCGCATTGGCTGGGATCGAACGCAGCGGTTCCCCAATCTTGGCAGCCACGGCCTGTCTGGGTGTTGCGCCGACGGAGGCTGACGGCCGGCGCTCGCTTCAGCGCGGCCTAGCAGGATACCCGAAAGCAGATTGACGGCGCCAGATCAGGCTGCCCCCTCCCCTGCCGGCCTGCCACAGACTGCGTCGTGTTGGTGGTTGGCGATCGCCCGTGCGCCTGTGCACGCGAGCGCCGCTCGTATGGTGTTTCGGGCGCTGTCGCGGTCCTGCCAAGCGAGGTATCACGCCCTATTTATTCGATCGTGGGGCCGCCTTTAACGAGGTTCTGCGGCGCGCGGGCGGTCAACCAAGATTGCGTTGCGTCGCCGCGCTAACGGCCATGCAAGCCCCCTGCCCTGCCTATGAAGCAGCCCCGCCAATCTCGCGCTCGTAAAGCAAAAGCGCCGCATCAGCGACGACGTCGGCGAGCACGCGTTTGCGTGCCGGGTCCGCGTCACGAAGAGCATAGAGTCGCGCAGCGGTCTCGGGATCTACCCTCACGTTGATCGCGATATTGCGATTGCCGGTTACGCGTGGCGGCCGTTGGAATGTCCCGGCTTGGGGACGCTCTTGAGGCACGGGCGCCGCTACAGGCGGAGCAGCTACAGCTGGGACAGCCGGACGCGACGGAAAGCCCGCCCCGTCGCTGATCTCGCGTAGCTTGGCTGGATCCTTGTTCGGGGGCGTATCATCGAACTCCGAGAGATCGAGCCGGGTCCGGGTCATGCTGCCTCCTTCACGGTACGCGCCTTACGCAGCCTCGCGATCACCGCTGCCGCGTAGGCCTCGGCGTTCTCGAGCGCTGCCTTCATGTTGCCGACGCCTTTGTCGTTGATGGTGCGAAGCGTTCCACCAGCGGCGAACATCGCGCGGTAGGCCTCGCGATTATAGATCATGACCGGAAGGACTGGAATTTCAGCATCGTTGAACTGCTCCGCGATGTCCTTCTGATTGTTCGAGCGCAGCGCCGGCGGGATTTGGCTGAACAGGATCGCATAATCGATCTCTGTCCTGGTGCCGCGCGCCGTCTGCTTGACGAGCTTGATAGCGCGGGCAGCCTGGGTGGCATCCAGATGCGACCCCTTGCAAGGAATGATCACCAAATCGCTTTGCGCGATTGCGAACGTGACGGTCGCGGTCGCCGCGCCTTCGAGGTCGACGAGTGTGAAGCGCGCCTCCGACGCGCCCCTCTCGATCTCGTCGATGATCGCGTTTTCGTCGCGGCACCCGACGACAGTTATCGCATCCGGTCGTCCCGGTAACTGGCCCCAGTCGACCAGCGGAAGGTTCGGGTCAGCATCGATCAGGCGCACGGTACCCCCCGCCTCCGCCAACTCTCCGGCGAGCAACAATGTCGCGGTGGTCTTGCCCACCCCGCCTTTCGGCGACACGAAGCTGATGACTGGCATGCTGCTCTCCCGTTGCGGCCAGGTTGCTACCATGTAGCAGCCAGCGTTCATGAAGCTGCTATATCGCAACCTAGCAGCTAGCGTCTAGCGACTTTGACGCAATCTGACAGCGAGCAGCTTGCGATATGGTTGCGATTTGATCGCAAATAGACCGCGAGGTGGTAGCGAGTTTATCGCGAGCCTGTTGCAGCTTAGGTGCGACAATGTTGCGGCCAAGAAGCTACATGCTCACGGCCTGGTTGGTAGCCGGTTGCTACTTGCTACCAACTAGCGATACGCACCCTTGCGATACCGTCGAGACGCGGTTGTATAGGCGCGAGGAGCAGGGCCACACCGTGTATGAACATGCTACGTCATAGCTATCGGGTTGCTACCCGAACGCAAACCGCGATCAGATCGCTACAATGTCGCTAGCTCGTTGCTACCAAGCAGCTACCAGACGAAGGAACAATCACCCTCAGTTCGCGTGTCGCCAAAGCAATTGATGAATCCGCAGTGCCAAGCCACAAATCGACAAGAGATTGAGACGCCGAACGCGACGAACGCGATCGGCGTTCACCAAAGCGCAAAATGGCGAAATCGATCGTGAAGTACCCACGGCCCGATCTCGTTCGACACGACCTGCACCACACCGGATATAACGACGCTCAAGACGAAGACCCGATCCTCTAATCGGGCTGCCGAAGCAGCCCGGTCAGTGATCATTCCTCCCAGAGCGGCTTGAGCTTGCGGGACCGCTTTACTGCGGGGAGCGGTACCCGCTCGGGCATCCCGTGTGCTGCGATCTCCGCTTGAATGCTTGCAAATTCAGCGAGCCATGCCTGGGTGCGTGCGGTTTGGACGTGCATGTGAACCTCCGTCTGTTCGTTGAGACGGATGCCGACTGACGATCGGGTGGGGTCAGGGTCACAGGACCGCCCAGCGGCCGCGCGAGCGGGGCGTGGGGGTACCGATTTTGTCGTGGCCGAAGCGCAGCGAAGGCCGCGTCAAAATTGGGGGAACCGCGCATCCTTGACGCTGGCTCCGCCCGGTCGTCACGATGGACAGAGTTGACGACAGAGCCTTTCCGACGTTGGTAGGGCAGGGGAGGGGCCGACCCACGCGACGGTCTTCCCTCCCGCCGCGCACCAGTTACCCTTCCCGGACAACCGTCGAGGTCCAGATAGCGACCGTCAGCTGGTCTCAATCAAATTCTGCGGCAAGTCGCGGGCGTTGATGCCTCGATCTTACAGGAGAGAATGCCGCCGTCATGATGGACGTTGCCACCAGCGAGTTCGATCTCGCGTTCCCGTCGCGCGCGCTCGGCTGCGCTCATCGCGGGGCGTTGAGTGGGGAGGGGGGGCCTCGACATTCGAGATCCGATCCTTTCGGCAGAACGAATAGCCCCGACGCCATAGCGCCGGGGCGGTGCGTCATCGTTCGTCGACGCGCATGATCGTGAGGATGCGCGTGGTCTTGAAGGGATCCGCTGGATCCTCCGAACCTGCGGTCACGTCGTGATTGTAATAGTCGATCTTCCAGTAGCAGTCGGTGCCTTCAAACCGGAACCGGCCCAGGTCGTGCTCGCCATACGCGTCGATCGCGTCGCCGAAAGCATCAAAGTCGCGAACGGCACGGAGCAGCTCCGCCCGCTTGCGGAAGTTTCGGAAGAGGCTGACGTCGCCTATCAGGTCTGCGATCCCGCTGGTCATCACGACACGGTTGTTGCCCGGGGCGGTGAGATGCTCGCGCAGCCAGTCGTTGAGGCGGGCGATCTCTTCTGCGCCACCCTTTGCGGGGTTCGATTGGGGCGTTTGCTCGGCCATGATGGTCTCCTGCCATTGACCCCGACGATCGGGGCCTTTCGACAGGCGACAGGACGGCCGGGGCATAGATCGCTCGCGCACCCGTAGGGTCGCAACGGAGTGGAGAAGCCCGCTGGCGGGCTTGCGCGGGAGGGCGCCCCGGCCAGGACGTAGGAGCCCGAAATGCCGCGCGGATCGTCGACCTGGAAGAGACTTCAGGTCGAGGCTGATGCTGGACGACCACGCCGATCGGGGCGTATCGTTCGATCATGGAAATGGCTGCCAACATCGTTGCCCTATGGCCCCGCTGGATGGACAGTGCTGGCGATATGCTCCAGATGAAGGCGTTGGTCCGGACCCGGTGCTGCAAATGCGGTACGCTGATGCGGGCCGAGCTGGAAGACATCGTGGCACGCCACGGCGCCGATTATTCGCTGGTCGACAAGCTGGAGCGCTGCCGGATGGTCGAGTGCGAAGGGTCTACCTTCTATCTGGCGTCGCGAACCTATGGCCGCGAATGGGTGACGCTCCTGCGCGACCCGCGGCTGATGAAGATGTTCGAGGAACTGCCGCCTGTCCGGACGGCGTGGAGCTGATTGCCCGCCTCCGGAAGAGATACCGTCTGAATTTGGATCCCGCACCCAAGCGGTGGATAGAAAGAAGCAGATGCCCTTCGTCTCGCGGCGCTGCCGTGCTTGCGCAGCAGGGCCGGGGCGGGCTCGATGCCCGCTCCGGCGCCTTCATGACGAGCGGAAAGGGGAGGGGGGCCGAAGCCCCCCGGGAGGCTCAGGCGTAAGGGTCGTACTCGTTGACGATCGTGAGCGAGCCGTCGTGATCTTCGGCGGTGATGACGGAATATTGGGTGCCGACGGCGATGACCATGGTTGCCACCATCAAGGTTCTTGCGAGGCCCATGGCGTTTTTGCGGGCGATCCAGATATCGTTGAACATGTCCGAGGCTCCTGTGAAGCCGGCGGGGTTCATCCCCGCTCGACAGGCGCCCGACAGGACGGGGAAGGGCCGCGATCACTTTTTTCGCTTGCGAAAAAAGCCGTAGCGAAGCGCCCGGACCCCTGGCGGGTTGATCGTACAAGGCCCTGAGCCGGCCCAAGGATTGCGCCTCAAGAGCGGGGTGAAGCCCGCCTGCCCGGAACGTCGTGCTCAGCGTTGGTTTGCCGGTAACGCGCGCCCTCGCAGGCGCGGTGGACACCTGCCCAGTCCGTGCCCCCTCTCTGCGCCCCGATGTCGACGGGGACAGTGCGCTGCGCGGCGGTGCAGCCCCGGCCGGGCTAGGATGGAAGGAAGTTGCCGCTTTCCGGAAAGAAGTTTCCGCGCTGCGCGTCCGTCAGTCGATCGTCACCCGAACGGGCCGAGACCGGCTACGGGCTCGGTGCAGCGAAGCGGAATAGAGCGACGGTCCCGGCTTCGCCGGGAGACGCCAACTCGGTTCGAGACACCAACAAAGACAACCCGGTTTCATAACAAGGGTTTAGACGGGATGGCGAGCTCTACCGTCCCTTATGCCGTGGTCGTCGACGACGATCCGTTTATCCTCATGCACGCCTGCGACATTCTAGAGGAGGGCGGGGTTTCGTTTTCACGAGGCGAGTACGGGCAAGGAGGCTAAAACCCTTCTAGCCGATCACGCCGACGATGTGACGCTACTGTTCTCCGACGTGGAGATGCCTGGCGACACTGACGGGTTCGCGCTGGCCCATTACGTTGCCGAGCATTGGCCCTGGATCGAGATCGTGATCGCAAGCGGCAACGTGAAGCCGGGTCCGGGGGACATGCCCGACAAAGCGACGTTCATCGGCAAGCCGTTCAACGATCGTATGGTTCACCGACATTCAGGGAGAAGCTGCCGCACAACAAGCAACCCGAGCAGCTCAAGCAGGCGGTTTAGCTGCTTTTTTGCAGAATTTGTGACCTTGCGGTCCTGATTGCCGGTGAACGCGAGAAGATGCCCGGAGCGTCAGCTCCGGGCCCGTACTGCCTCCCTCAGAAGGGGACGTCATCCGCCTCATCGTCCTGGGCGGCGCCTTGGCGTTCCTGGCGGCTTTTGCCGTAGGAAAGGAAGGTCACTTCGTCGGCGATGATCTCGACACCGTAGCGCTCGATGTTCTGATCGTCGGTCCAGCGGGTGTAGTGGATGCGGCCCCGGACCATGACCTTCTGGCCCTTCTCGACATACTGCGCGACGGTCTTGCCGACCCCGTTGAAGCAGGTGATCCGATGCCATTCGGTGTCCTCGACCCGGCGACCTTCGCCATCCTTCATGGTCTTGCCATCCTGGTCGCGCTTGGGGCGCGAGGTGGCGAGGGAGAAGTTGGTGATCTTGGTGCCGCCCTGGGTGGTGCGGACTTCAGGCGTGGCGCCGACGTTGCCGGCGAGGATGACGAGGTTCTGCATTTCGAGGTTCCTTTTTTGCTCGCCGGGGGGTCCGTCCCCTCGACTGAACACCAAAAAAGACGGCCAGGACGCCCTCTCCACCGGAAGCGCGAAGACGCGCAGGGGAACCCCGATCGAAGGGGTGGTGCGGGCAGCCGTGGCACACGGCAACTCGGCCCGAATGATCGCGGGTTGGAGGGGGTGGACGGCCGGATTAGGTCGTTCAGGAAAGAGAGGGGATGGACCCCACCGGCCGGCAACGGACATGGAACCGTGAAGCAGGACGCCCTTGTCGCGTTGCTCGTCCGGCAGTGTCACTGTTCCTGGTTCCGCTATCCAGGCGCTCTCTGACACCCTCCCTCGCCGGTGCTCGCGCCCTGCGCCGGTGCCTGTCGTGAAGGATGATGGTTGCGGCGTGGACCTTGGTGCCGCCTTTCGCCGTCACGGCGCGCGCGCGTCGTGCGTGTCGAGATGACGATGGGGGGTTCGTGCTGCGCAGCGTCCCGCCTGGACGGCAGGAACCAAGCGCGGCTGACGTGCCTGCCGGCAGTGCATCCCACCTGGCACAACGCGGCGAAGCCGGCGCAGAGACCAACGCGGTGGAGGTGGCGTGCCCCCTGTCCGGGAGGAACACGGCCCCGGGGCAGGCTCCGGCCTCGCCCCAAGGAACCGCTCCGCGTCGGAATCGCGATTTGGGCGCGATAAGTCCCCGTCAGTCGAGCGTCACCCGAACAGGCCAAGACCGGCTAGGGGCTCGGCGGAATAGCGCGCTGGTCGCGAGACTATTCACCCGAACCTTCGCAAGATTGCCCTTAGGAACCAGTCATCAACGCTCGGCTGTTCGCCTTGGAAAGCCTGCACGACCGATCATGGCATCGACAGCGCGATCCGCTTCCTCACCACTCAGGCGGGAGGCCGGGGCCGGAGTCTGCGACGGTGTCGAAAAGCCTCGTTCCGCGCGCGCGAGGAGCGCTGTGGTTGTCCGTCATGACGACGTGGTAGGTGTCGCCGTCAGCGGAAGCGCGAAGCGCCAGCTTTGCGCAGCCGTCTGTAACCGTTTGGGCGAGGCATCGGTTTGCTCCTCAACGGGGTGGAAGTAAGTGGATTTCCGCGGGGAGGCCGCAAAGGGCGAGGCCGCTGGCTTTGCCAGCGGCCGAGCCGAAGCTCAGGCGACCTCTCGGTCGCGCTGAGCGTTCTGAGCTGCGGGCGGGGTGCCGAGCGGGCCGCGGCGGTCGACCACGCGGATACCGGCCTTCTTGGCGTCGATTACCAAGCGCTCGGTCACGCCGTTACCCTGGAAGGCGATGACGTAGCGAGGTTTCAGCGAGAGCATCTGCTCGTTGCGACGGAAGCCGGCACGATCACCCAGCTTGCGATCGAGACCGAAGCGGACTTGCTGGATGCCGTTTTGCTCGGCCCACGACGCCGCAATGCGCTCGATCCCCTTCATGTCGCCGCCATGGACGAGATACATGTCGCCGACGCGCTCCCGAACCGCACCCAGGGTGCGCAGCAGATTGTCGCCAAACGCCTTCATGTCCTCGTCGGTCCGGAAGGTCAGCCGTCCCCCGGCAAACACGACCGGGGTGCCCTGAGCCGTGTTGGCGTCACGGACGCGCTCGCGGCGAGCCTGAAGGAAGGCGCGTCCGTCAACGATTGCCGACGTAACCCCGAGCGAAATGCGGTTGCCGGTCGACGGGATCCAGGAACGGCCGGTCTCGCGGATATAGTGAGCCGCTGCGGTGTCGCGCATGTGTTCGTAGCAGGTGGCGGCTTCCTCGATCTTCTTCGCAAGGTCGATCTTGTCCTCGAGGTTAGCGGTGTTGATCTCCGAACCGTCCTGCTCGGCCAGGAGGAGCCTGATCTCGTCGGTGAGACGGTCGATGGTCGCGTGCTTCTTCGCCGCGGCCCGGTGGAAGAGGTTGACTAGGCCCCAGCCCATCTCCTCGATGTCGCGCTCGAGCGACGTGTTCTGGAGGGTTGCGAACAGGTCGCTCCAGATGGCGGTGGTGGTCTGCTCCAGTGCTTCGGTCGAGGGCGGGCACATGCCTGAAATGTCTTCGGCGCGGGGTTCGAGGTGTCCAAGCTCCAGATCGGAGAGTGCGGCAGCGAGGGAAGTGGTCATGGGGTCAAGCCCTTCATCTGATCGAGGCCGGCGGCCTATCCGCCGGATGCGCACCTCCTGGGCGGCCGAATAAGAGGCGCCCGCACCGGAGCGCAGCGGAGGGAAACCGCAAAAACCGGGGTGGTGCGGGCAGCCGCAAAGCGGCAACTCGGCCCGGATTTTTGCGGTTGCGGGGGTCTCGCGGCCGCCCATGTGTCGCATCTCTCTGGCGGAGGGCTGTCGGGCGTCAGGTGGCGTCGGGCGCAGACGTGACCACGCTTGCTGCTACGGTTGACGTGGGGCTCAACTCGAACGTCGCGATGTCGTTGAGAAGCGCCTGCCACGTTGCACACAAGCGGACCATCGCCGCTGGGGTGATCCGTGGGCGCTCTATCGGCGCCGATCGCATCGACCATGGTGCGCAAGCGGGTCGACCAGATCCTCGCTCCGGGTCGCGGCATAGCCCACGCACGCCGTAGCTTGCGAGAACAGGCCCGGGACGGGCAGGGCGAAGCAGCGCCGCCAATCGAGGTCAAGGCGCCAAGGCGCGACGTCCGCACCTCCAGCGACAAGCGCTGCCGACGTGGGATGCCCCGTACCGAGGCTCTTCCACCCGTCGGTCGTATGCGACGTATCGACAAGCGGAGCGGCAGGCGCTGACGACATCTTCCGCCTCGACCGTGATTTCCGCACGGTAATGGGCAGGGTATTCGAAAGGGGTCGGTGAAGGTCTTCATGAGACCGGACTCCTGAAGGCTGGCAAAATGGGAGACACAAGCGGCTCGGGTCATTCGTAGCGGGGACGCCCGGCCGGAAAGGCGAGAGCGGGCCAGCCTTCGTGGGCGTGGGTCCCGAAGCGACCAGCGGAGAGGATGCTGCTGATCTCGCGCGCGTGATCGCCGACGTTCCAATCGCGATTGAGATGCGCCTGAAACTCCAGCGCCATCGTCCACCCGTGGTCCTTGTGACCCTCGGCAAAGGTGACGCCACAGGCAGTCAGTGCCGGTTCGGTACAGAGTTCGCCGGAATCTCAGTACGATGGTGATGGTCTTTGGCCAGCGCGTCGGACGCGCGATGAAAGTCGTCGAGCCAGCGCCCCATCGGGACGCGTTGCTCAGGGAGAAGTGCGGCCTGCGCGGCCTGAAAATCGAGTAGCGCCAAGGGCGCCGTCTCGATGATGCGGTCGACTTCGGCCGATGATAGGAGGCCGCGTTCGCGGATGAACTCGGTGATGCTGCCGGGACGCGGCGTCGCACCGCGACGGCCAAGCACCGGCTTGCGCCACAGGCCCTCGACATTGCGAAGGCGAGGCTTGGCTCGCGCTTCCATCAACACAATGATGCGCAGCTCCTCGGTTGAAAGCTCCAGCACCTCGTCGGGCTTGATGCTGCCACAAAAATAGCAGCTCGATTTGGGCGGGACGGGGAGTCCGGCGCGCGCGATGCGCGCCTCGCAGTCGGCGCGCGACCATTCCCATTCCCGCAAGGGGTAGCGGTAGGCGTAGCGAGGATCCTCGCACCCGACCGCATGATGGTAACGCTGCGTGTCGCGTCCCGAGGCGTCGTAGCCGATCAGCTTTACCACGCGCCCGCCTGCGTCCCAGCAGCGGCGCGCGGGTTCCCACTGGGCGGTCCAGGCATCTTGCGGGGCCGCCTTCCATTTCTGGCTGCACGACCCGCCACCAAATACCACGGAGGGCAGGGTGGCGTTGGTCAGCATGTTCTCGGCGATGCCCGCATAAGGCGGCCAGTGTTTGAAGTTGCGGGGCTGGTAGCGGACGATCTCGGATGGGATGCCGCGTTCCGACATCCAGGCCCGGAACACGGGGATGAACGCATAGGTCGCCGATTTTTCGGCGCCGGGATCGGCGAAGAGAACCATGTCGACGGGCTCGCCGCGTTCGGCGAGTTCGACGATCATGGCGGTGGAATCGACGCCGGCACCCCAGGCGGCGATGACGGGCGGGCGATCAGCCACTGGCTGCGTCCCTTACGACGATCGCCGCATGAACGATGCGGTATGCCCGTTTGCGAAACCCCGGGATGCGGCAGATCGCGCGGCTTTCCGGGTCGCGGAACAGCGGCGTCTTGCCCTTGGGATTGGCGACCACCTCGAAGCGGCTGCGGTCGCTACCGTCGCTGAAGCGCATGGGCTCATCGAAGATGATGATCTGCCCAGGCTTCGGGGTCGGCTTGGCCCGGTCGAGCTTCTTCGCGAGCAGGTTGGCGCGGCACCGCGCGCGCCAGGCCAAGGCATATTTGCTGTCCGTAGCGGTCAGCTCGTCGAGGATCGCGGCCGGGCACTCGCTCTCGTTCGGCCCGACCGTTTCATCCATATCCTTGTACCCGAACGTGCAGCCGTCGCGCGCGCCGGTGCTGGTCTTGGTGAGGCAGACGATGCCGAACACAATCCGTTCGACGTCGTCCGCGAGACGCTCGCAAGCGGCGTAATAGGTCGATCCGACCATGGCCGATGCCAGCACGGTCAGGCGATGCGTGTCTCGCTGGTAGGTGAACTGGTTGTCGAGATAGGAGCGCGAGGTGGCGTGGCCGCCCAAATCGCGCATGAAGAGCCAACCCATGATAAGTCTCCGATGACGTGAGGATCAGGCGGCAGCGGCGAGGCGCGGAGTGCCTACGTCACCAACCGTCGCCGTGAGCCGGCGCTGGAACGTGGCTGCATCCAGCAGCTCGGCGATCGGTGCGCGCTGAACGGGGCCGGCGTGTTCGCCGCCCCGGCAGCGATTGAAAGTGATTTCGCTGTCGGGGAGGAAGCTGTGCGGCCGCACCCGGATCGACAGATCGGCGTGGCGCAGCTCGGTTGTTCCGTCGTCCGCGATCCCGCCCATGTCCGTGTCGATGCGGACGTCATGCGCCTCGAGGCCGATCGCCGCAGCAAGCGAAGCGAGCGCGACGCGTGCCTGTCGATGGAAGGTCCGTTTCGCCGCGCCATCGCCGGCGACGGTATTGCCGGCGATGGCGAGCAGCGCGGATCCGGCGATGACGGTGCCCCGACCGTCCGCACAGCGCAGGCGCAGTTCGTTGGTGCTGGGCGCACCAAATTCGGCGACGGACGCCAGGTTGCGGATCAGCAGCAGGATCGACGCATCACGGTCGATCGGATTGCCGGCACGCCGGCAGTCGTCAACGCCCGCGTTCAGGGCATGGAGCGCAGCGGGCAGGGTGCCCAGCGCGGCAGGGGAGAGCGCCTCGTTGTGGCGGTAATGGGTGTCGTAGAGCATGACCGAACCTCCTGAGCGCACACGCGCGCTCAAAAGGCCGAAGGCTCCCTCTCCTCCGTGGACGGTGCCTTGGTCAGAGCATAAAGCGTACAGGATCGGCAGATCGTGAGGCCGCGTCATAGCCGGACTGCCAAGCCGTACGGAGCTTGCTCCCTCGGCGGTAATGGCAACGGTCGTTGCCCATGACAAAGCAGCGCCATCCCGATTTCTCGGCTTCCCACAGCGGGTCTTCCCGCGTGGGAGCGAGCAGGTCCATGAGATCGACGCGCGTGGCGGCGTTCATGGCGGGCCTGCATGGTCGCCGAATGCGCCGGCAGGGAGCGTCCAGCGATCCGCCAGGATCGAGAGACGCCAGACCGGATCATCGGCTTGCGCCAATTCGTCGGGATGGAGCGTCGCAGCCGGGAACGCCGTGCCGCGGTCAGCGAGCTGCGTGACGGTGAGCGAGCGATGGATCGTCTTCCCGCTCGCGGCTTCGCGAGCCGCAACCCGTCGGAAGGCGGCGGGGAAGACGAGCCGGAGCGTCGCCCATTGGTCCGGTGAGCCGAAGATGCAGGCTCGGCACGACAGACGTCCCCATCCCAGGACGTAGGCCGGGTGGGGGCGGATGCGCGCTTGCGAGATCGCGTCCCAGGTCAGGCGCTCGGTCCAGTCATGGACCGGGCGCCAATGATCGACCGCACGCGCGAGGGTGGAGGTGCGATGCGGCTCAAACGTCGCATAGCGCGCACGCGAGGGACTTTCCTCGGCGCGCTCGCCGGTGATGACGAGCGTGCGGCCGTCGAGGAAGCGCGGCTGATTCCGGATCGCGGCGGCGAGGACGTCGATCTTCAGCGCGGGGCTGCACCAGCGCACCCGAAGATCGGGAGACGTCTGGGGAAAAAGCCCGCGCGTGCCAGCAGGGCCGTTGCCCCCGGCACGGCCGATGCCGGTCGGTGTCTCGAACGCGATCGGGGCGGTCGGCGCGTCGTCGCGCGCCAGCTCGCGCGCGAAGCCGCCCTCGCGCCACGAGACGTAGAGAGCGATCCCTAACTGCTCGGCGATCGCGCGGACATAGGCGGGGGTGCACGGCCAATCCATGAAGGTCGGGCCGTGGCCATCGACATCATGGTGATGCAGCTCGATCGCGTGTGCCGGCACGCCGAGGCTGAGGAGGTGGAGCAGGGCGGCAAGGCTGTCCTTGCCGCCACTGAATGCCACGACGAAGCGCCGGTAGGCGCCGAGGTCGGGGCGGGCGGCCGGAGCGGTCATGCTGCTTCACGGATCTGTTCCTCGGGTTCGGCCGAGGCGTCGAGGCCGGTCGCGCGGAGCAGATACCCGGCTGCGGCTTCCGCCTTCGCCGCGGCGGTCATGATCGCGCGGGAGTCCTTGCGCAGCACCTTCAACCACGAGCCGATATAGGCGGCGTGGTCGTCCATGTGCGAGGTGGGGAGGCCGAGATCGGCACCGAGCAGCGCGGAAGTCATCTCGGCGCAAAGTTCCTCGAACGCATAGGCGTCGTCGCCGAAGCGCTTGCCGAACGTGCGATCGAGCCGGTCGGGATGGCCGGTCCAGTGGCCGGCCTCATGGGCGAGCGTCGCCGCGAAATAAGC
This sequence comes from Sphingomonas sp. GC_Shp_6, assembly GCF_026540835.1. NCBI lineage: Bacteria > Pseudomonadati > Pseudomonadota > Alphaproteobacteria > Sphingomonadales > Sphingomonadaceae > Sphingomonas > Sphingomonas sp. GC_Shp_6. The sequence continues at coordinate 48,102 of NZ_JALNUO010000013.1, forward strand.
CCGCGTCGAAAATAGCTCGACGGGCGGCATGGTGATGCTGTCGGCGGTGCGGTCGTAGAACGCGCGATCGCCGCGCGTGTGGACGGTTGCCGGCAGCGCATCGAGGAAGCGCTGCGCGCGCTCGGGCAGCGCATCGGCCGGGGGCACGATGCTGACCGGGCTCGGGTAGAAGTCGGGAGACAGCCCTTCGATCTGGTCGCAGTTGAACACGGCGTAGGAGCGCAGCACGCGCCGCATCTCGTCGGTCGTATCGCCGGTGACGACGGATTCGACGGTCTTGCTGTAGGATTTGTAGAAGATCGCGATCTGCGACCGCTCGCCCTCGCGGACCTGGCCGCCAAGGGCCTGCGCCTGTTTGTACGTCATCCAGGTGCGCGAATTGTAGCCGGCGCCCTCGGCGCACAGCCACAACCAGAAGCAGTTTATGCCCTTGTAGGGGTCGCCGGTCGCGCGCAGCGGACGGCCGCCGAGGCCGGGGCGCCACGGCTTGACCCAGGGACGCACCCCGGATTCGAGCTTGTCGATGATGGTGTTGGTGATGATGTCGGCAGGCGAGGGCTTGTCGGTGATCTGTGCCACGATCGTTCTCCTGATTGAATTGAGGCAAACCCGCGTGAGCATCCTCCCCTCTGGAAGGGCGGTGCCGGGTCACAAAAAGAGGGGCGACACTTGCGCGAAGTGCCGCCCCCAGGTGCCTCGAAACGTGCAAGCCGGCGTCAGGCCGCTTGGCTGAAATCCTCCTCTTCCTCTTGATCGATCCCTGCACCGTCACCGGAGTCGAGATCGGTATCCTCGTCCTCGTCCGGATCGATGCCGGTTTCGTCATCGACGAAGCTGGAGCGCAGCGGCGTGCGCGCCGCCTTCTCTTGTCCCTCGAAACGCATCGCGTCGGGCAACCAGGCCGTCGCCTTCTCGCGGATTTCGGCTTCGACGATGCCCTGACCGTTGCACAGCGAGGCACAGGTGGCAGCAAGGTCGCCCTTCTTGGCGTCCTTGTAGCGGCCGCGCAGGATTGGGCCTCCAATCTCCTCGAGCGCGTCGAGCATGACGGTCTTCTTGACCCGGCCGAAGAAGTTCTCGGCCGTCGGGCGCCACCAATGCTCGACCTGGATGTCGAGGAGGCGACCGAGATGGTCGTGGAAGCCGTTGCTCCGATAGCCCTCGGCGACGTTGAGCGTCGGTTCGAGAGTTCGTGCTATCGAGTACGCAACCCAAGCGCCCCGGGCCTCGTCGTCGAGCGCCCGGAAGGCGTCGAAGCGCGCGGTCATGGTGGGCAGACCCGCCCAGCTCGTGTCGAGCCGCTGGCGCTGGTCGTCGATCGTCTGCGACGCCATCGATCCCTCGTCGCGGAACCCGAAGATCGGGAAGGCCGCGGCGCTCGACTTCAGGGTCGAGTGGTTCGGGATGTGCGCCTGCTCGAACACCACGTTCTGCGCCATCAGGAAGATGGTCAGGTCGAGTGCGAGTCCCGGATCGCTGGCGATATGGGCGGCGAGAATCTGGCGGCGCTGCGTCGCCAGTTCATCGATCAGCGTGGCGCTGAGCTTCGGACCCTGCTCGGCGTCGCCGGCATCGCCGTCCCCGGTTGCGCCGCCCGACTCCTTGGGCGGGGCGTTCGGATCCACGACCGGCTTTTCGCTGAAGAGGCGGGTGTGGACGCGGGGTTCGCCATCGCCCCCGATATAGACGAACGTCCCGATCTGCGCCTTCAGCGCTGGATCGATCTCGTGCCGGGCGTCCTCGATCGTCTCCAGCTCGCGCTCGATCGCCTCTATACGCGCGTTCGCCGCCTCGGCTTCGGCGCTGCCGTCGGGCAGTTCCTGCTCGAGCCGGTCGATCAGCGCGTCGTTCTCGGCCGACAGAACCTCGACACGCGCGGTCTCGTCCTCGGTGAGGGCGCGGGCGGGAGCGTGATACTCGTGAAGCTGGCGCTCGAGGTCGTAGGGAACGTGCGTCGCCGCGATCGGCGTGACGAACGCGAGGCCCTGGTCTCGCGCCAGTTCGGCCGCTGCGGCTTCGAGCTTCGAGGCGGCAAGCGTCTCGATCAGGTCGACGTCGATCCAGTTCTCATCGCCCTCCGTGGCGAACAGGTCGCCCTCGATGCGACCGCCTGCGGCAACATAGGCTTCGCGACCGACGAAGCGGGCCTTGGCGTCGTTCGCCCTGACGGTGCCGTTGAGGATGGCGCGACGGATGTTATCGGGGTTGTCGCCATAGTAGGACGTCTTCATCTGGGCGAATACGCGCGTCTGGCGATCGACGTCGGTCGTGACGGCGTAAGCCTGCGCAACGCCGAGCGTGATCTCGCCGGCTGCGAGCGCCTCGAAGACAGGCGGGGCCAGCTCGGCAAGGCGCACGCGCTGCTCGACGAAGCGGGTGGTCACGCCCTGACGCTTGGCAACGTCCTCGGCGGTCATGCCCTTCTGGATCAGGAAGTTGAAAGCGGTGCACTCGTCGGCCGGATTCATCGGCACGCGCTGGAAGTTCTCGGCGAGGCTTGCCTCGATCGCGTTGTCGTCATCGCTCAGCACGAGCACCGGGACGGCGTGGTCGGCGGGGAGGGTGCCCTGCTCGATCAGACGTTGGAGCGCGCGCAGGCGGCGACCGCCCGCCTTAACGGTGAACGTGCCCGACTTCTTGAGCGGGGTGACGACGAGGTTCTGCAACAGCCCCTGGGCTGCGATATTCGCGGCGAGGGTGTCGATCCCTGCGTCACGGTTGGATTTGCGCACATTGTCCTTCGACAGCGTCAGGTTCTTGACCTTCACGGACTGGATCATCGGTCGTCTCCGTTTGGAAATGGCGCGCCGCGTCCCGCGGTCACGCGAGCCTGGTCCTCCAAGCTCACAAAGCCGAAGGCTCCCTCCCCTCCCTTTGATGACCCGGGAAGAGAGCCTCGATCGTGTCAGGCGGTGATACGGTCGATCACGGTCGCGGCAGTCGCGACGGGAATGAACATCCGTGTCTTGTGCTGGATGATCTCGGTGAAGCACCCGGCTGCCTTCAGTTCGGGCAATCGCGTGTGCGGCCAGTCGAGCAGCTCAAGGCGCTGCTGGCCTGCGACCAGGCTGCGCTTCAGCCGGTACGCACCGAGCGCGGTGATCTCGCCGCTCCCCATGACGTGCTTGGCAGTCTCGGCCCCCGACACCGTGATGGTGGCGGCGATGCCGAAGGCGTCCGCAAGCTTGCTCACAAGTGGGGCGGGAACGATGCGACCAAGGAAAGACTGGCCGTCATCGGTGTTGAGACGCCAGACCTGAACGTGATCGTCGGGCAGGCGGTCCCAGACCGGCAGGAGCAGGCCGGTGACCAGATAGAGCGTATTGGTGCGCGTCTTGCCCGACATCTCCTCGACCTCGGCCTGCCAGAGCGCGGAAAACTCCGCCTCGCTCGCATCCTCCCACATCGTTTCGAGGAGAAGATCCTGTCGCATCCGCTCGGTGCGTGTGGGGCGGACCAGCTCGTAACGGCGCACGATCTCGCCATCGTCGTCGGTGAGCGAATAGGTGCTGCACCGGATCGCGGCCTTCCCCGACTTGCGGTTGACGATCGGGCGGGCGTCGTCGCCGAGGATCCGCATAGCGCGATCGAGCGCGAGCGGCTTGTAGCGCTCCTCGGTCTCCAAGCGGAGGATCTCGGTCTCAGCGCCGCTGGTCTCGTCGCGCCGGATGACGGTGCGATCGAGGATCGTGATGCGCTCGGCGTTGATGCTCTCGACGCCAAGATCGAGCGTGCCGGCCTCCTTGGCCGCCTCGATCCGGGCCTCGATCAGCCCGAGATATTCGTCGAAGATCGCGTTCTGCATGGCGATGCGCAGCGCGAGGATGCGATTGAGCCAGCGCTGGATCGGGGGCATCTCCTCCTTGAGCCCGCCACCTTCGCCCTCAAGCTCGAGGCCCGTCAGTTTCTGAAACTCGTTCAGTGTAGTGGAGCGCAGCTTGCCATTGGCGAGCAGGCGGAACCACTGTTCGAGCGACTCCTTTGCATAGTCGCTTTCGAGGTTGTCGCGCGGGTCGAACAGGCCCTGACCGCCAGTCTGTCGCTGGCCGCGGGTGAGCGCACCCAGACTGTCGAGCCGGCGCGCGATCGTCGAGATGAAGCGACGTTCGCCCCGGCAGTCAGTCGACACCGGCCGGAACAGCGGTGCGGTTGCCTGATGCGTCCGGTGCGTGCGACCGAGGCCCTGGATGGCGGCGTCAGCACGCCAGCCCGGCTCGAGGAGGTAATGATTGCGGCGCGATTGGTTTTCGCACGTCAGGCTCGCGTGATAGCTGCGGCCGGTGCCGCCAGCGTCGGAGAAGATCAGGATCTTCTTCGCACCGCGCATGAAGGCGTCGGTCTCGGCGAGATTGGTGCGGGGCGAGCGGCTTTCGACGCGCTGGCGGCCATGGGCGTCCATGATGACGCGACGGCTACGACCCGTCACCTCGGCGACCGCACCTGTGCCGAAATGCCCGATGATATGATCGAGCGCGGATCCGACGATCGGCAGCGCGCAGAGCTGCTCGAGGAGATTGTCGCGCATCTCCAGCGCCTCCTGGCTGAACACGGGGCGGCCGTCCTCATCCGACATCGGTTCGGAGCGCGTTTTCCCGGTCTCGTCGACAAAGGTCTTCATCTGGCGAACCGGGAAGGCGGCCGTCAGATAGGACATGAGGAACTCGCGCGGGGATAGCTCGATGTCGAGGTTCGCCCGCTCTTCGACGGTCAGCGCGGCGAGCGCCCGGTTGAGCATCGCCTCGGACGTCGACACGAGCTGGATCACGACGCTCTCGCCGCGGGCGAGATCGGCTCGGATCGCGGGCACCAGTGAGGGCAGCTTCATGCCGATCAGGAGTTGGCAGAAGAACCGCTGCTTGGTGGATTCGAAGATCGACAACGCAGCGGCCTTGGCGCCGCTGTTATAGGTGTCGTTCGAGAAGCTGTCCGTCACGCGGGTCGCGTCCAGCGCCGCGCGAAGGTTGCTGTGGATGATCGCCCAGGCGTCGGCGTAGGCGTCGTACACCTCGATCTGGTCGACGGTCAGCTTGTGTTCGAGGATGTCGTACTCGACGCCCGCGAAGCTCAACGCACGCGAGACGTAGAGGCCCTGCATTTTCAGGTCGCGCGCGATCAGCTCCAGCGCGGCGATCCCGCCCCGGCGCAGGGAGTCGACGAAGGTCCGGCGATCGGCGAAGGCCGTGCCCGGACCCCACAGGCCAAGCCGCGTGGCATAGGCCAGATTGTTGACGTCGGATGCGCCGGTCGCGGACACGTAGAGGACGCGGGCGCGGGGCAGGAGGTTCTGAAGACGGACGCCGGCGATGCCCTGGTCGGAGCCCTGTTTGGTGCCGAAGCTACCTTCGCCGCCTGAGACACCGGCCATCTCGTGCGCCTCATCGAACACGATCATGCCGTCATAGTCGTCGCCGACCCACTCGAGGATCTGCTGGAGCCGCGTTCCCTTGTCACCGCGATTGGAGCGCAGCGTCGCATAGGTGAGGAACAGCACGCCTTCGGCCGCGCCTACGGGCGAGCCCAGCTTCCACTGGTTGAGATGCTGGATGTCGAGCGCAAGACCGCCAACGGCGGCCCAGTCGCGACGCGCATCTTCGAGCAACGTCTCGGTCTTGGAGACCCAGATGTGTTTTCGGCGTCCGCGCAGCCACTGGTCGAGGATGATCGCGGCAACCTGACGGCCCTTGCCGGCCCCGGTGCCGTCACCGAGGAAGAAGCCGGTCCGGTAGGGACGCCCATCCTCGGACGGTGCGATCGAGAGCCCCTCCTCGACAGGTTTGAACAAGCCGGGGATATCGCGCTCGAACGCGTCGCCGGCATAGATCAGCGTTTCGAGCTGCGCGTCGGAGAGCGTCTTCGCATCGACGACGGCTTGCGGCAGAGTCGGGACATAGATCGGCCGCGGTGCGGTGATCGATCCCATGGCGATCGATTCCACCAGAGCGGTTGGATGCGCCGATGCGCAGCCGATCGCGATGCGGCTCGGCCGATAGGGCAGGTACACACCGACAGACTCGCCGGTCGGAAGTGGCTCGGCGAACACGGTGTAATCGATCGGGGCCGCGGTCTGCGACCGCGCGGCTTTTGCGGGTGGTGCGCTCAGGCGCGGTTTGCTCGCCAGGCCGCCAAGAAGCGAGCTGCGCACGCTCGGGCGGATGAGCGGCGAGGCCGTGCGCGGGACAGGCTCGGACACAGGCGGAGCGGCCTTAGCGGTGATCGCCGCGAGCGCATCGGCGAGCGTCGCGCAGCGGATCAGCTCGGCAGGCGTGCCGGTCCCCTTTTCCAGCACCATGATCTTCACGATCTGGCTGGTGCCATGCTTCGCATAGGCGTTCGCCGGCAGTTCGAGGTGCAGCGTCAGCGTGCAACCCTCGGTCCCCTTCGCCCAGGCGCGGCTCGACGTGTCGACGCGGTCGGGCAGGATGGCGGCGCAGCGGCCTCCGGTGCCGAGACGCATCAAGGCGGCGCGAAGATGCCGGAACGCTGCCAGCGGGTCGGCGTGGCGACCCATGCTGCGCGAGAAGGGAGGATTGATGAGGACGGCCGTGGGCCGGATCGTTGGTTCGAGTAGATCGTGGATCAGCTCGCCGTCGTGGCGCGTGACAGCGACGCCCGGGAAGGCGGCCGCAAGCATCTCGGCGCGGGGCGGATCGATCTCATTAAGGATCAGGCGGGCACCGGCGCGGTGCGCGAAGGCGGCGAGCAGGCCGGTGCCGGCAGACGGTTCGAGAACCAGATCAGTGGCCGCGATTCTGCCAGCGAGCGCCGCGAGGTACGCAATCGGCGCCGGTGTCGAGAATTGCTGGAGTTCGATCTGCTCTTCGCTGCGAACAGTGTGGGTCGGCAGATTGGCGACCAGTTCGGTAAGCGCCGCGACACAAGCGCCGGGATCGGGGGGAAGGTCTGCTTTTGCGAGGTACATAACCTCGGCGAGTTCGAGCATGTCGTAGGCGTCGCGGAGCGACCAGCGACCATCTGCAGACGAAGCGCCATAGGCTTGCTCCATGACCCACAGCAGCGTGTCGCGCTGGAGCGATCCATTCCGGGCAATGGCGTCGGCGACGGCCTTGGCGGCGGTGATTGACGGTTCGGTGAAATCGAATTCGAGAGCTGCGGCTGAGGTGCGCATCGAGGGCTTCCTTCTTGTCGCCCGGTGCTCATCACCGGATCAACAAGCCGAAGGCTCCCTCTCCTCTGAACGCGTTGTGCCCGACGAAGCATCGCTACCGCGAAGCCATCTTCCAAAGCCGGTCGGGACACGTCTGCCGCAGATAGTCGCGCAGGACGTCAGGCATATGGATCGATATCAGGCGGCCAACGCGGCTCGACTTCCTGTCAAACGATCCTTGGGCTTCATCACGACGACCGTCTCGGGCTTCCCGACCCGTCGGCCTAGTTTATCCCGCGCAGGGACTTCCGGAACAACTTCCCGCACTTCGATGGAGTAGCTCGGCATTTTATTCTCGGCTGCGATCTTCTTCAGCTGACTTTTCAACGTGCGGAGCGGCGACGTTGAGCCGATCTTCGCACCCAGCATTTCCAGAGGCATTTCATATTCTTCATCACGACAATAGCAGTGCGCCAATTCATAAAGGCGTCGCTCAATCGAGCCGAGACGGAAGTAATCGTTGTGGTAATCGTAGATACGGCTGTCACGCGAGACCGCGCGGACGAGCCAGTCACAGAGCTGGACGCGGACCGGCATGAGTTGATCGACGCCGCTCGCCGTTTCGCGAGTGGTCGCCTGCGCTTCCGCGAACCAAGAGAAGAAGCCCTTCGTCCCCACGGTGCCAGTTTTGATGTTCGTCCGGATCTGCGTGCCCTGCAAACGACCGAGCGCTTCGATGAAGCGATCGTAATCACGCTTCGATGGGCGTCCGACGCCGGTCGCTCGGAAGAAGTCGTGTGCATTGAAGGTGAAGACGTTCTGTACTTCACCCCCGGTCCGACCAATATGCTGCACCATCAACGACAGGACGTAGATCAGGACCTCTTTATCCCACATCGTCGCGATACCGCTCGAACTGGGCTTGATCTCGATTTTGACGCCGTCCATCTCGTAGGTCATTGCCTCCATCTGAGGCCGCTTCGCTAACGAGAATAGTGGAAAGTCCATAATGCTCTGCTCGCCACGGACTTTGCCGTGCAGCGGGCTGTCGAGATAGTCGAACAGCTTACCCTGGGTGAGAGCGACTTCTCGCGAATCCATCGTCGGGGCTCCCACCAGCTTCACTTAGCAAACCCGCTTATAGCGGATCGGCCGCAAACCTGCAGTCGGATAAGCGACCGCGTTATCGATAGCACGAGGATTTGGAGCGATTTAGCCGGTAAATCGGGGTGTGTTTCACATTTCGGTAGGTGCGGGCCACCGCAAACTCGGTCGGGACTCGTGCTATCGGTAACGCCGTGAAAGCCGTTCAAAGACCAGGTGTGCAGTACGAGGTCCAGGCCTTTGAAAAGATGACGAGATCCGTCATCGTAGTCCGGCTCCCCGGGAAACCAGCCGCGACATTAGGCTACCGATCGGCGTCGCATCGGTCCCATCGGACATCCCCCGCATGGCGACCGTGCGGCTCGTGTCCTTGAGGCCGTGGAGCGTCCGCCCAAGGTTCAATTCGCCCTTGTCAGCTTTGCTGCTCATTCCGCGAAGATACGCGCCGGGCCGCTGAACCTCGCCGCGCCGGTATTTCTGGATGGTGGCGATGACGGAGGCAGCAGCACCTCGCTGGCCCATGATGCGACAGGCTTCCTTGAACGCGTGATTGCTGATCCCCGACTGGCCCGCAAGCCGCTCCGCGGTGGCGACCACCTCGCCCCACGATCCATCGCGGTAGAGTAGACCGGAACATAGCTCCGGAGCGATCGACATCATGAATTCCGGATCGACACCGTGTTTCTCCAGATCGTCGTCGACGGCAGTTTGAGGTTGAGAGGGGAGGGCGTCCCCATTCTCACTACTTTTCTTCGCCAAGCCACTACGGGTATCTGCTTTAGCAGATTGGAGTTGGTTTGTAGTTGTAGAGTGAGTGTCCTCAGGTCCATCCCAGCATGAACTATCATCCTGATCGCTACCCGTATTGGGGACGGCAATCTTAGCCGAAACAGCCCCGGCAAGACGACGCGCACGCTCTTCGATCTGCTCCACACAGGCCGTCAGAAGGCCGGCATCGCGGACGCAACGCATCTGGTCGGTGGCCATCAACGCCAACGCGAGATCGTCACCCGCCTTCAAATCGTGAAGATCGGCATCGAATGCCGTTTGGGCCAGAGCCCTGATATTCCTGCGGGCAGCGGCAAGGCGCTTGCGGAGCACTGTGAGTGCCGCGTCCTCTGCGGCTCCCTTGGCCGCGCGGGCAGCAAATTCTTGAAGCCTGGTACCGATCGGAGCGAGCACGATGCCGTAGCCCCACGTGATGAAGCCGTCGGCCCCGCGGCGTCCACCACGATGACCGTTCGGACTATCCCGAAAGCTGATCAGACCGAAGGCCTGTGCCTGGTTCAAGAGCTTTTGAACCTGTCGGACGGTTACGCCCAGCTTTTGCGCAAGCAGGTCGTTCGATGGCCAAACGACGGGGATTTGTCCACCCTTCCAGTCCTGCGGCTTCGTCCAGGCAAACAGCAGATCGATGACGGAGACCACGCGCAGGGGGACGCCCATATAAGGAGCAGCCCGTTTAAGCGCCGCAAGCGCGTTGGAAGGTGCCATTCCGGTCTCGAGCCCGCAAAATTCGTCGACAAGCTTTGTCGCCTTGGCGGCATGCTCGTCAAACCGGCGTAGTCCCCGGCCGGGGCTTTGGGCAGCAGCCATCGTTCGTTCTCCCTGGGAGGGGAGCCCGTGCAGACACAGCGACACCGTGGCGCCACGGTCGACGCTTTGGGGTAGCAATATGAAAGGGAGCCAGCTAAGTGAGGGTTCTCACATCCGCCCTAGCAGGCGTCCCGAAAAGCCCGGCCTCGTGCCGGGTTTTTCATGTCCGCACAGCGTCCCCCTTGATCGTTGTGGCGCCCGCCCGGGTGGACGGCGGCGGTCAGCGTTGAGCCGATCCACAACGTTGATTGTTAAGCATCGCTGGCGGGTCGGTCGTGCGCGATGAATCGTGCTATCGGTAACGGGACGGGTAATAATCACGTGCTATCGGTAACGAAGCGTCGATCTTCGCTCGTGCTATCGATAACGCCGTGCCGCTGAGACACGTGCTATCAGTAACGCCGTCGCGTTCTCGCTCGTGCTTTCGGTAACGGCGTGAGAATCGTGCGATTCGTCTGTCTTACGTGACATGTAGCGCAGAGGGAGAGCATCCTCCTCTGTGCCGCGCCGGATAGGCGTGGCGGGGCAATGGCAGTTAAGTTAGCGAGGCACTGCAGGTTCGGGCTCGAAATTGGCTGACGCCGTCTGTCCAAGCGGTAGATCGAACGAGACCTTTTCAGTCGTTCGATATGTCTCTGACGATCAAAAGAACGGAGTCTAGTGTGAGCCGTAGAAAATCGTCAGCCCGATCTCCGATCCTGTATTCGGGACTCCGCGATTTGAAGATCGAGCCACTGCTCCGAAGCAGCAAGAAGGGGAGTGAGCGTGCCGACAATCAGGCGGCGTCCGTCATCGGGATCCGACTGTCTGACTATGTATCCAAGCGCCTCGAGATGCTCGATGTGGCGCAAAGCGGTGGTCGTCGAGCCTCCGCTAAGCTTACAAAGCTGGGACACAGCGATGCGGCGCCGCTCGCACGTGGCCACGTAAAGCTCCAGGATCATGTCCCAGCTCGGATCATAGAAGCGGACCCCGTTGAAGTGGGTCGCCCGCCGACGCCGGCCGACCAACACCGCCCTGGCCTCGGCAAGCCTGCGCTCGGACAGGTCGCTCGCGTCTGGCGGCATAGACAGCAAAGTGTCCTCGATCGCCTTGCGCGGCAGCCGCACAACGACGTCGATCAGGTCGTCTCCTTCAGATGCTGCACCCATAATCGTCTTGATCCGTTTCGGATGTAGGGCTCGGCGTTCGCCGGCAAGCGGAACGTGCCGAGCGCAAGCGCGCCGAGCGCGAGGTAGGCGTAGATCCCAAGCCCGGTGTGGTAGGCAAAGAGCGGCACGCGTGGCAGCAGGGCGCCGAAGATGCTCATGAAGATGTCAGCGACTGCGAAACCGGCCGCCCAGATGGGCCAGAAGCGGATTGTAGTTACACCGAGCCAATAGAAGCCGCCCGCTACAGCGAGATCTATCAGCAAGGTGATCGTTTCCGCGGGCGCGAAATACGCTGCATCCATCAGCCGAAGGGCGGTCGTAACGACCGAGGCTGTAAGATTTATAGCCGCTCCGACACGCTCAGGTCGTCCGCCCTTCAGTGCGGCATAGCCACAAGTGAGCAGCAGCGTGACGTCGAACAGCAGAGCCAAAATAATCTGCAGCGACATCACTTCTCCTGAGGGGTTCGCCCCTAAATTGGAAGGCTCTCAAGCTCGGGCAAAGTGGCCAATGCGGGCTTCGGTGCGCCTTCCCCCCAACTCGTCTCGGTCAGCCCCAGCTGTCGGCCGACCTTTTCGATCGAAAGATGCGCTCGTATCGTCATGTGATCTTGGCCTTCGATGAGGGAGGCCAGAGCTGCGACCGTAGCTTTGACGGTCCGCTGTGTCATCGCGGGAGATAGGCGGTGCGCCTCCGTCGCATCAAGCGTCGTCAGCAGAAATTGCGCCGTGTCACGCGCGGCCAAGTTGATCGATCGCTCCGCTTTGCGCAACTCATCGGCGATAATCCGGCTCGTATTCGAAATTGCTTGCATTACGCCTCCTCGGACGTCGGGCGCCCATTACAGTGTTTTAAGCCCAAGCAGGAGGAGCAGCGTTACGATCGCCATACCGGCCGCAGTCAGCCCCAACGGGGTCACGATCGAGATGATCGCGGTCCAGAAGGCAACCTGCTTCCAGGTGAGCAAATTCGCTGCCGCCCCAGCGGTCGGCAACGGGAGGGGAAGCGGGAAAGTTGGCGGCGCGGAAGGGAGGTCGTTTGCAGGGGGTAAAGGCTCTACCCCTGCGTCGTAATCCGCCAAGAGTCGCGCGGCATCAAAACGGGTCGGCACACCGAGGATATTATTGGCCTTTAACAGCTGCTTATCGACCGCCCTGTGGCTGCTGCCCGTGGCCGCGGCGATCTCCTTCGAGTTGCGGTTCTGAAGCACAAGGCGGAGATAAGACCGTTGCCGATCGGTCAGGCTGGCAATGCGATCCGGTGCGCTTACATCGGGCGTCGGGGTTGGGGGCGTCCGTTCGGCAGGACGTCTGCCCGGTTCGTTGGTAAGCATGCTCTCGAAAATACTCACGACGCGGAATGATTCGGCTCCAGATCAGGGATAACTCCTGACGGGCTCTGTCGATCAAATTGACATTGCGAATGAGTTCAGTCGGCGCGCGAACGCGGCGAACAGGTCACGTTCGACCGCCCACGACGCGTCGGCGAGTTCTTAATTTCGAAGCAGGCCACCCCCATGCGCACCTCGGCGATCGGCAGCGGCCGCCACTCAGCATGAGTGAAGCCCTAGTGAACGGACGGAAATTTGCCGAGAGTTGCGGCTGTGTCGTTCAAGCGCGAGGCCCAAAAGGAAAGGATCTGTCCCTCGGCAGGGCGATCTTCGGCTGTATGCGCGGCAAATTCGGCCAGGGTGCGGGCAAGTTCGGCGCCTGTAATAACGCGTTCGCGTTCCAATATTGTGGCCAGAAGAGCCAGCCAGTCACCATGTGCCTGCACCAGCGCTTCGACCTGAAGCATTCCCGAACCATTTCCGGAGAAACCCTTTGAAGGGCTTTGACGCCGGCGAAACCTCATAAGCAAACTTTTGATCAAGGACATGGCGCGCGTTCCATCAACCGCCCGTAGCCGGGACGGTTGAACACGCGGGAACACTGGTAACCACGCCCCACGTATTCCCCGCACCGACAAGCGGTAGCAAGGTCTTGTATTTCGCGGGCCGCCCGACGGAAATCGGGGACCCAGCATTCGACCGCACATGCGGGCCAAGGATGGTGTTCAAGCCATGCCCAAGCCCGACCGCTATGGCACAAGGCTCAGGCGAAAACACGCTGTCATTGCAAATCCAAGCAGACCCCAGCATCCTGGAAGCAGGCGTCGCGCTCGTTGCCGAATTCGATGTCAATCGGGTATTGATCTCGGGCTGCGCGCCCATAGGTGTGCCACGTGGCACACCTGACGCGAGGATCGTCACCCATATAAGACGGGATGCCAGAGCGGGCTCGGTCGACGCCCCTGCGTCGATAGAGCCGTGCCCGTAGGGGCACGCCCGCTGTTGGCGTATTAGCTTCCGCAACCATGCACAGCGACACAGAAGCGCTTGCTCCTCTAGTGACTGTAGCTTGTAGGCGACTTCTGCACCTTCCGTCGACGGAGGGTTGGAGATCGCTTTGTGTTGTTCGCACAACCGGGAACCCCGCGCGTGTCCCGGCGCTCGTTGATCGGCCGCCTGTTGGGTTTCGGTGTGTCTGCAGCTGTGGGCACCCCTGGCTTGGCGACCATCGCGCCGCATCTCGTTGGCCAGTGGAATTTTGGTCCGCTATCTCCTGACTGGCAGCCCCTGGAAGTCGCAACCGGTGACACGTTGCTGGTGAAGGCTCGGGTAGCGGGATCGCCAGTTGAGGCGGTGCTGGATAGCGGGAGCGGGGCGTCCATCATCGACGTATCGTTGGCGCGAACACTCGGGATGGCGGACGGCGAACGTCGCACGATAAGCGGTTTGGGCGGGAAAGCTGCGGTCCGCTTGATCCATGATGTCGAGGTGCAGCTCGGGCATCGAACACGTCGACTACAGTTCGCAGTGGTAGCGGATCTGGGCGCACTGTCAGCTGCGTTCGGAAGACGGATCAACATGCTGCTCGGCGCAGATATGTTCGTCGGGAATTGCATGGCTCTTGATTTTGGAAATCGGCAATTCGCGCTCATGCCGACCGGCAGTTTCCCCGGCGGTGCGGACTGGACGCCGGTCGCTTTGGGGCATGGTGCGAAGCAGGAGCTATACGTCTCTGCCGCGATCGCAGGATCGAGCGCGGTGCCGCTGATGATCGACCTTGGCAGCTCTGCAGCGCTCATGCTGTCTTCGGCCTATGTCGATGCGCATGGCCTGGCTCGCGGGCGAGCGACATCGACTGCGGCGCTCGGAGGTGTCGAAGGTGTAGCTACCGTCGATGTGTTCATAACGCCGAAGCTGGAGATTGGCGGTCTGGCTGCATGGAACATTCCGACCCTAGGAAATCGCAACTGGCTCTCGACCAGCACGGTCGGCAATATCGGATTGCCGTTAATTGGTCAGTTCGACGCCATATTCGACGTGACTGCCGGGTTTGTGTGGCTTCGCCGGCCCGCCTCGCGAAACCTCCTTTCCATGTTGAAAGATCGAAGCGGGCTTGGCCTTTCGGCGTCCGAACACGCGCTTACCGTCGTCCATATTGCGATCGGCAGTCCGGCAGCGAAGGCCGGATGGAGCGTGGGTGAGCATATCGTCACGGTGAACGGTCATCCCGTCGACACAGATTATACGCATGGGTCGCTCTGGAATTGGCGCTTCGGTCGCTCAGACAGCGTAATCAAACTTGGAATAGAAGGCGGCATCATGCGCGAGCTAAGACTCTCCGATTACTATTAGCTAAACTAGCATCGTAATAATCAGTTAGTGGACACTCGGGTCACACTCCCGCAATGGTTTGAATAATCCGGCAGTCTGCGATTTTTTTGTTGGTGCAGCTTTGGGCGAGCGTCGCCAGCTCGTTATGTAATGAAGTGAGCTGAGCTAGGCGGCGCTCCACATCTTCGAGGTGCCGCGCTGCAATGGCAGATGCCGAGCTGCAATCTTGGTTAGGTGCTTCCGCTAAGGCAATCAGCGAGCGTATTTCGTCGATCGAAAAACCCAACCGACGTCCGTTGCGAACGAAGTTGAGTCGTTGGATGTCGGATGCTCCATAAGTCCGACGTCCGGACGCGGTGCGAGGTGGCTCCGGCAAAAGTCCGATCGTCTCGTAAAAGCGGACGGTGGTCACCTTGGTAGCGGTTTCACGCGCTAGCTGGCCTATCATCATGGGCGCAATCGTCATCGTGTTACCTGCTAATGCGAACGGATCGCAGATTTCGCTTGATCCTACAGTTACTGTAGCATGTAGGGAGGGGCCATGGAACCCAATGAAGCAAGCTGCGGCTGCGCCGGCGAACCGGCTCGCGCGCAACATGATCCAGCCTACCGCCGCGCGTTACTGATCGTCGTGGTGCTCAATCTCGGCTTCGGTGTTGCCGAGCTGTTCGGTGGATTTATTGCCGACAGTCAGGCGCTGAAGGCGGACTCGCTCGACTTTCTGGGCGACGGCTCGATCAGCCTCCTTGGCTTGCTTGCACTCGCCTGGGCGCCCCGGGCGCGGTCTAATATTGCCCTCTCGCAAGGGCTGTTTCTTGGGGCTCTCGGAGTGGGCGTGATTTGCTTCGCGATCTGGCGAGCCCTCAACGCTACCGCACCTGATGCCGAGCTGATGGGCGCGATTGGCGTCGTCGCTCTGGCAATCAATGTCGCCTCGGCATTGGTGCTTGCACGCTTCCGGGAAGGAGACGCCAACGTCCGTGCGATCTGGCTGTTCAGCCGCAACGATGCACTCGCTAATGTGGCAGTGATCGCCGCTGCCGGGCTGGTCGCTTGGACGGGGAGCGCCTGGCCGGACTTGGCGGTCGCCGGTGTAATCGCACTTCTGTTCCTGCACTCGGCTTATGAGATTGTCACAGGCGCGTTGCGCGAACGAGGGCAGCGATAATGCGTATCCTCGACGTGATCAGGGCGCTGCTCTCGGTTCGGTTTTTGGCCACGATAGTTGCCTTGCTCGTCCCCACCGCGGCGATGGCCGATCCGGCTGATGTGCAAACCGCGTGGCGGCTGCTCGACTATGTGGCGGTCGATTATGGTGGTGCCGTTGAGGCCGGCAGGATCAAAAGCAAGTCCGAATATTCCGAAATGAATGAGTTTGCTGCATCGGTTTCGACACGGCTTCTGAGCTTGCCGGCAAAGCCCGAACGGCAAAGCCTCATTCAAGGAGCCGCCAACCTCCAAGCGCTTATTGGCCGCAAGGGATCGGCCGAACAGGTCGCTACCCTCGCGCATGGGCTCGCAGCCGATCTGCTGCGCGCCTATCCGGTGCCGCTTGCGCCCGACAAGGTGCCGGATCTCGCATCGGGATCTGCCCTATTCCAGCAGACCTGTGCCGCTTGTCACGGCATGACAGGGAACGGGCACGGTCCCGACGCGGCCAAGCTTTCCACGCCTCCGATTGCGTTCACCGATGTAACCCGCGCCCGGCAACGGAGTGTGTTCGCGCTTTATCAGGTGGTGACGCAGGGCATTGACGGGACGGCGATGCAGAGCTTCGCTGATCTGCCGAACGATCAGCGTTGGGCGGCTGCGTTCCGCGCTGGCAGCTTTGCCTTTACCGACGAACAGGCGCGAGAAGGCGCGCGGCTGTGGAAGTCGGACCCGGCGCTTCGCAGACGTATTCCGGATTTGAAAACGCTGGTCGCGCTCACCCCGGCTGCGCTCGCCACCTCAATCGGCGAAGCCAAGGCCGACGCCGTGCTCGCGTTCCTGCGTCGCCACCCCGATCAGGTGGTGCAACAGGCGCCCGGATCGCTCTCACTCGCCCGTGCCAAGCTCGCCGAAAGTGTCGCTGCGGCACGGCGCGGCAATGCGCACGGGGCAAAGGAGCTGGCCCTGTCGGCGTATCTCGACGGGTTCGAACCGATCGAACCGACACTCACGGCGCGCGATGCGACCCTGATGGGTCGTATCGAGGGCGCTATGGGCGAGTTCCGCGCCGCGATCGACCGCGGTGCCTCGCCCGAAGATCTCGCAGAAAAGGTATCGGTGCTCGACGGTTTGTTCGACGATGCGGAAGCCGTGCTGTCCCCTGATGCCGCCACGGGGGCGTCCACCTTCCTGGGGGCATTTACAATCTTGCTGCGCGAAGGGCTCGAAGCGCTGCTCATCGTCGTCGCCATGATCGCATTTCTGCGCAAGGCCGATCGCACCGACGCGCTGCGCTACGTTCATGGCGGATGGATTGGCGCGCTCGTCGCCGGCGGCGTCACCTGGGCGGTTGCCACCTATGCGATCGGGATCAGCGGCGCGAGCCGCGAGCTCACCGAAGGGTTCGGATCGCTGTTTGCAGCGATCGTGCTACTTTCGGTAGGCATCTGGATGCACGGCAAGGCGCAAGCCGATCAGTGGCAGCGCTACATTCGCGAGAAGATGTCGCGCGCGCTTTCGGGCGGCTCGGGCTGGTTCCTGTTCGGGCTTGCGTTTGTCGTGGTCTATCGCGAGGTCTTCGAGACGATACTGTTCTATGCGGCGCTCTCGGCGCAGGGGAACAACGCAATGCTCCTTGCCGGTGCCGGGTCAGCGGTTGCTTTGCTGGGCGTGATCGCCTGGGCCATGCTCCGCTACACCCGAAAGCTGCCGATCACGCAGTTCTTCCGCTTTAGCTCGTGGCTGATGGCGGCGTTGACGGTCGTGCTTGCGGGCAAGGGTGTTGCTGCACTCCAGGAAGCTGGGATCATCGACATAGCGCCGCTCGCAGACGTACCACGGCTGTCGATGCTTGGTCTGTTTCCGACCTGGCAATCGGTGCTCGCGCAAATTCTCATGGCGGTCGCTATCGCCATCGGGTTCGCGTGGAACCGGCGTGGCGGAAACCAGCCCCGGAAAGCTACCTCGGCCTAGAGTAGAGGCGGACCGCCTTGGACGGTCCGCCTGCAACGTCAACGTGGCTTTATGGCGGTCACGGTCGGCCCCGTCGCAGTGACCTGCACCGTAAAATCGATCCGCTGCCCAACCTTGACGCCTTTAAGGAGCGTTGGCGGGTTGGCGACAAAGGCCATCGTCATCCCGGGCCATGCCAGTGCGGCGATCGGCCCGTGCTGGAGCGTGACCTTGGCTGTCTTCGGATCGAGCGCCTTGACGATGCCGCTACCGTTGCCGGTTTTGGCGGCCTTCGCCGCCATGCCCGGCATCGGTTTCATCGGCTGTGCTATTACGGGGGTAGCCGTGAGGCTGGCAGCGATGAGTAGTGCGATCGGTTTCATATTTGCTCCTGAGTTGAAGGGGGAAGGGGGAACGTAGAAGCGGCAGGCTGGCGCGATCGTCGCAGCAGCAGATAGGCGGCGGGCAGCACCAGCATCGAAAGAAGTGGCGCCGTCAGCATCCCACCAATCATGGGAGCCGCGATCCGGCTCATCACTTCGGAGCCGGTGCCTGTGCCGATCAGGATCGGAAACAGGCCGGCCAGGATCACAGCGACGGTCATCGCCTTGGGCCGGACACGAAGGAGGGCGCCTTCGCGCACTGCCGCTACGACCGATGCGTCGTCCGGCCTAGAGCCGCGGGCATCGAGCGCGTGCTTTAGGTAGATCAGCATCACCACGCCGAACTCCGCCGAAACGCCGGCGAGCGCGATAAACCCGACACCGGTCGCGACCGACTGGTTGTAGCCGAGCAGATAGAGCAGCCATAGACCGCCGGTGAGCGCGAACGGCAGGGTGCCCATCACCAGCGCGGCTTCATCGAGCCGGCGGAAGGTCGCGTAGAGCAGCAGGAAGATGATGACCAAGGTCGCCGGCACGACGATCTTCAATCGCTCGACTGCGCGCTGCAGATACTCGAACTGTCCGGTATAGGTGACGCTGACGCCGGGGGGCAGTTTCACCTTGGCGGCGATCGCGTTCTGCAGATCACGAACGATGGTGGTGAGCGGCGCGCCGCGCCCGTCGATGTAGATCCACGTCACCGGCCGGCCGTTCTCGCTGCGTAGCATCGGGGGTCCATCGGTGATGCGAACGTCGGCGACGGTGCCGAGCGTGATCTGCTGCCCTGCCGGCGTCAGCACGGCCAGGTTGCGCAAGCCATCGATGCTGTCGCGCAGCTCGCGCGGGTAGCGCACGCTGATCGGATAACGCGCCAGTCCCTCGACGGTCTGGCCGATCGTCTCTCCGCCGATCGCGCCCGACACGATCGACTGCACGTCGGCGACGTTGAGGCCATAGCGTGCCGCAGCGGCCCGGTTGATATCGACATCGATATACCGCCCGCCGGTGAGCCGTTCGGCGAGCGCAGACCCCACCCCAGGCACGGTCTTCGCGACCTGTTCGATCTCGCGCGCGGCCGCATCGATTTCGGCGAGGTTGGACCCCGCCACCTTGATACCGATCGGACTCTTGATGCCGGTCGACAGCATCTCGATCCGGTTACGGATCGGCGGAATCCAGAAATTGGCGAGGCCCGGCACCTTCACTGCCTTGTCGAGCTGATCGATCAATTTGTCCTGCGTCATGCCCGCGCGCCACTGATCCTTGGGCTTGAAGCGGATCGTGGTCTCGAACATTTCGAGCGGCGCAGGGTCGGTCGCGGTGTCAGCGCGGCCGGCCTTGCCGAACACGCTTTCCACTTCGGGTACGGTCTTGATGAGCCGGTCGGTGAGCTGGAGCAACTGACCTGCCTTGGCGGTCGAGATGCCGGGCAGCGCGGAAGGCATGTAGAGCAGGTCGCCCTCGTTCATCTGCGGGATGAACTCGCCGCCAAGCTGACTGATCGGCCAGAGGCTGGTCGCAAACACCAGGCCGGCGATGACCAGCGCCTGCTTCGGCCGCGCCAGTACCCAATCGAGCGCGGGACGATAGATGCGGGTGAGGACGCGATTGATTGGATTGGCATTCTCGGATGGGATGCGACCGCGGATCAGCAACCCCATCAGCACCGGGATCAGCGTGATCGACAGGATTGCAGCGCCAGCCATCGCATAGGTCTTGGTAAAGGCGAGCGGCGCGAACAGGCGCCCCTCCTGACCCTGAAGCGAGAAGATCGGCACGAACGAGAACGTGATGATGAGGAGGCTGAGAAAGAGCGCCGGGCCGACTTCGACCGCAGCGGCGGTGATGACGCGCCAGCGCTCAGCACCCGCTAATGTTTCGTCCGGATGATCGTGCGCCCAATGCTCGAGATGTTTGTGCGCGTTTTCGATCATGACGACGGCCGCATCGACCATTGCGCCGATGGCGATGGCGATGCCGCCCAGGGAGAGGATATTGGCGTTCAGTCCCTGCACGCGCATCGCAATGAAGGCGATGAGGATACCGAGCGGAAGCGTAAGAATGGCGACCAGCGCCGATCGAACGTGCCAGAGGAATAGCGCGCAGACGAGCGCCACGACGATGAACTCTTCGATCAGCTTACTGCGCAAATTGTCGACCGCGCGATCGATCAGGCCCGACCTGTCATAGGTGGTGACGACCTCCACGCCGGGTGGCAGGCTCTTCTTCAATTCCTCGAGCCGGGTGCGTACCCCGTCGATCACCTCGCGCGCGTTCTTGCCCTGGCGCATCACGATGACACCGCCTGCAACCTCACCCTCGCCGTTGAGCTCGGCCAACCCGCGCCGCATTTCCGGACCGATCTGAATTGTGGCGACGTCGCCGAGTGTCACGGGGACACCGCCAACCGTCTTGAGCGGCACGCTGCGGAAATCGTCGAGCGTCTTCAGATAGCCGGTCGCGCGGACGATATATTCCGCCTCGGCCATCTCGAGAACCGATCCGCCGCTCTCCTGGTTGCCGCGCTTCAGTGCTTCGGTCACCGCCTCGTGGGTGATCCCGTAAGCGGCCAGCTTCTGCGGATCGAGGACGACCTGATACTCTTTCACCATGCCGCCGATGCTCGCGACCTCGGCGACCCCCGGCACGGTCTTCAACTCGTAGCGCAGGAACCAGTCCTGGATGCTGTGGAGTTGTGCGAGATCGTGACGCCCGGTCCGGTCGACCAGTGCATATTCATAGACCCAGCCCACCCCGGTAGCATCCGGGCCGAGCGATGCCTTTGCACCCTCGGGCAGACGGCTTTGCACCTGGCTCAGATATTCAAGGACCCGGCTGCGCGCCCAATAGAGATCGGTAGTGTCGTCGAACAGCACATAGACGAAGCTGTCGCCGACGAACGAATAGCCGCGCACGACGCGCGCGCCCGGCACGGACAGCATCGTCGTCGCGAGCGGATACGTGACCTGGTTCTCGACGATCTGCGGGGCCTGGCCCGGATAGGTGGTGCGGATGATGACCTGGACGTCGGACAGGTCGGGCAGCGCATCGACCGCGGTCGAGCGCAAAGCGCCCACCCCGACGACGATCAGCGCGAGTGCTGCGAGCAGGACGAGGAAACGCGCCTTGACGGACGCCTCGATGATCCGCGCGATCACTTCGTGTCGCCCGTGATCGGGCGCGCGGCGATGCCGGTCAGGCTCGCCTCGCTGTCGAGCAGGAACTGGCCCGATGCGACGACCTTCTCGCCTGACGCCAGTCCGGCTAGGATTTCGGTCTGGCCGCTTGCCTCGCGCCCGATACGGACCTCGGCTGGTCGGAAACGACCCTTGCCGTCGGCGAGCATGACGAGCGTGCGCTTGCCGGTGCGGATCACGGCTTCACTCGGCACCAGCAGCGCGGTGTCGGAAGTGCCACCCAGGTGAACGGTCGCGAACATGCCGGGGCGCAGGCGACCGCCCGGGTTACGCAGCTCGACCCGTACCGTGAGCGTCCGGCTGTCCGCCTGCGTCGTCGGCAAGACGGCGATGACGCGGCCGGTGAAGCGCTCGCCGGGGAACCCCGCCAGCTCGGCATTCGCGGTCTGCCCGACTTTGACTGCGGTTGCGCGCACTTCCGGCACCGCAGCGTTCAACCAGACCGTGCCGAGGCCGTTGACCTGCGCGAGCGTCTGCCCGGGCGCGAGCGTGACCCCGGCGCGCGCATCGAGTGTCTGGATAACCCCCCCGATCGGGCTGCGGATGGTGGTCATCCCGCGCCCGCCCGCCACGCCGCCCGGAATGCCGATCAGTCGCAGACGCTGGCGTGCGGCAGCGATCAACGATGGATCGCCGGTTTTGCGCACCGCTTCATATTCGCCCTGCGCGCCGCCCCATTCGGGGACCAACACGTCGGCGATCGGCGCCCCGGCACGGATTATGTCGCCCGGTGCGCGGCCATAGACGCGTTGGATGAAGCCTGCGGCACGTGCCTGCACGATTGCGATGTCGCGCTGATTGAAGTCGATTGCGCCGGTCACATCGAGCGTGCCGGCCAACGTGCCGGTGGTTGCGGTCGCGAGCCGGATGCCGAGGCTCTGCATCGCCGAAGGGTCGATCGTGACGCTTGGCTTTGCCGTTGGGCCGCTACTCGCGTCGGCATATTTGGGGACCGTCTTCATCCCCATAGACGACAGGGAATCCGGATTGTCGTAATGCTCCTGCGGCACCATCGGGTCGTAATAATAGAGCGGCTTGCGAGGAGTATCCGGTGTCCCTGCGGAAGGTGCCCCATTTCGCGAGCCGGCCAGATAATAGCCTCCAGCACCCGCGACGAGGGCGACAGCGGCAAGCGTCGCAGCGAGCTGCGACCGTTGAAGTGACGTGGTCATTGGTCGGCGCTCCCGAACAGGAGAATGAGCCGCGCGCCGTCCGCGGCGACAGTCGCCTCGCGATCGAGCGTGGTGAGGACCGCGTCGGCAAGCGCGGCGTGCGCGTCGGCGATATCGGTGAGGGTGGCGCGCCCGGCGCTGTAACTGCCGGTCTCGAGCGTCACCCGCTGCTCGGCGAGCGGCTGCAGCACGTCGCGCGCGCGCGACCATTGCGCGTGGTGCATCGCGTGATCGGCAAGACCTGCTTCGAGATCGGCGGTCAGTTCGCGCAAACTGGCATCTGCGCTGGCGCGCGCGCTGTTGGCATCGGCAGCGCGGGCCGCGATCAACGGTTCCTGGCGCCGCTTTTTGAATAACGGCAGGCCGATCGTGACGCCTGCAGACACATAATCGCCGAACCGGGGATCGCGGCGTTGGTAGGACAGATCGACGCCGAAATCGGGACGCCGTTCGGCCTCGGCCAAGCGAAGGTCGGCATCCGCGCGACCGATCGTGGCACCGGCCAACACCAGAGTCGGATGCTCGCGGAGCGATGCGCGCAGGCGCGCAGGCTCGACCGTGAAGTCCGGGATCGGACCTGCGATGTCGGGGTCGGCTTCGCCGGTCCAGCGCGTGAGGTCGGCGCGCGCGCGGCCGACCATCGACACCAGTTCGTCGCGCCGGTCCTGTAATTTCGCAACGGCTTCGCGCCCGGCGAGCACCTGTGCTGGCCGAGATGCACCCGACGCGACCGCACCGGGTGACGCTTTGACGAAGCGGTCGAGGCGTTGGAGCACCGTGTCGAGCGCCGTAAGTCTACGCTCGGCATATGCGAGACTGATCCATGCAAGCGCGGCTTGGACCTTGACGATGCGGGCTTCCACGCCGGTCTCTGCGTCGGCGACGCCTATGTCCGCTTCCGCGCGACCACGTTGCGCGCGACGCTTGGCAAGATTGGGAATGTCCTGCGAGACACCGACGCGCACCCAGGTGAAGTTATCGCGCTGTGGCGCGAACGCGAGCGGTCCCGAGATCGGAAAGCTGTCGATCCCGAGCGCGAGCTTCGGATCGGGCAACTGTCCTGCGGCGCTTCGCGACGAACGCATAGCATCGGCACCGAGCGACTTCGCCTTGATCGACGGCGCATCGGCAGCGGCTTTTTGCAGCGCCGCGTCGAAGGTCATCGGTCCAGCAATCGCCGGCATACTGACCGACGCGAGCGCGAGCCATACCAGCGCGCGCGACGCACGGCGGCGTAAGAAGGTTCGCATGTCGTCATGTCCTGATCCTTGAGTTCACATCGCGTCGTACCCGGCGCATGCGCGCCGGGTCGCGTGACGAGCACGCGCGCGGACTTGAAATCAGATCAGGATCGAAGGAGGTTCTGGCTCGGGGGCGGTCGAACGGCCGCGCAAGGCTGCGAAGATACCGATCTGCTCATCACGATCGGAGTGCGCCGCAGCCTGGAGAACCATCGATGCGTCGGACAGCATCATCGTCCCGCCCGCCGCCATCATGGCGATGCAGCCGGCCAAGCCGCACTTGCACGGCTTGTGGGCTGCATTCTTCTCCGCCGCTGACATGCAGTCCGGCATGGATGCCATGTCGCTGGGTGCCATCGCTGCCATGTCCATCGCCCCTGCCGGGGCGGCAAGCGCTTGGGCCGGCTGCTGCACAGCCAGTCCGACCATCACGCCGATCAGCATCAGGAAAAGGAACAGGCGTTTCACATGCACTTCCTGCGGGGTGCCTCTCAACCTGTCAATCGGCCAAGTCTTCTTCGTGGGATCATCGATTTGGTTACATGATGAAATCGAAAGCCCCGCCCTGTTGCCCGTGCTTGGGGAAACAGAGCGGGGCAACACCCGTTATTGCGGGCGCTTACCGTGCTTGCGGAGCCACGCCTGTAGCCCTGCAATATCCTTTTCCTGTTTGGTGATCGTCATCTGCGCCATCTGCCGCGTCTCGGCATCCTTGGCGTCGCGCACCGCGACACGCGACATGGTGATCGCGCCGCGGTGATGCTCGATCATCTTGCGGGTCCACATTTCCGATGGGTCGCCCTGCTTTGCGGCCATCATCTTCTGGTGCATGTCCATCTCGGCCTGACCGTACGGATTGCCAGCCATCATCGTGGCCATATCGCCGTGGTTCATGCCCTTCATCTGGCTATGATCCATGCCCTGCATCCCGCCCTGCTGCGCGAGCGCGGGGGTGGCGAGGATCGCGAAGGCTGCAAACATCGGTATCAAACGCATTCTCGATCTCCTCGGTGATTACTCAACCTTCTACGCGGCAAAGCATCGCATCCCTCACGCCGTCAGCGGATCGGCTGCAGGGTGTTCACCCCGGCGCTCTCGTCGGTTTCGGGCGGGGGAGGGGGAACCTGCTTGTCGCGGTAGGACGGTAGGTCCGGCGCGCCGTTCGGCATGGGGTGCGCTTCCAGCCGCGCAATCATCCGCTTCATGTCTGTGATTTCGCGAACCTGGGCATCGATAATCCCGTCGGCCAGTCGGCGAACCTCAGGGTCTTTGATATGCGCCCGCTCGCTCGTCATGATCGCGATCGAGTGGTGTGGGATCATCGCCTTCATGTAGCTCACGTCGTCCACCGTCTCCTGGCTGCGGACCAGCCATAAGGCGAGCACGAAGACCACGGCGCTGCCAGCAAGAATCGCCAAATTGACGGTCCGGTTCTTATACATCGACCACATGAAGCCGAGCATGATGACGGCCATCGTCGCTCCCATGACGACGGCCATCCATGTTCGGGTCTGGCTATATTCGACGTGACTCCACGTGTAGGTGTTCAGATACATCAGCCCGAACATCACGACGGTCGAAGTTGCGATCATCGCGGCAAAACGACCGTAACCCGTTCCGCTACTTTTCTCGTGGTTATCCATCTTCGTGTTTCCCTATTTGTGCCCCCGCGTCTTTCATCGTCAGAACCACACCCGCACACCGGCCACGAAGCTGGTGGTGGTCGGATCTTTGCCCTCGGCGCGTGTGAAATCGGCGGTACGTCCGGTCTGTGCGACATAGGAGACGCCGATATAGGGCGCGAACTGCCGCCTGATGTCGTAGCGGAGCCGGAGCCCCAGCTCGGCGTCGGTCAGCCCCGCGCCAAGCCGGTTTTCGGGCACGTCCTGCGCCGATAGATTGAACTCGACCCGCGGCTGAAGGATCAGCCGCTGTGTGATGCGCTGGTCGTAATACCCCTCGAGGCGACCGAGCAGATCCCCCTTGGTCGACAGGAACAAAGCGCCCTCGACCTCGAACATATAAGGCGAAAGACCCTCGAACCCGACGGTCGCATAGGTGCGGTCGGGTGACGGCTGGAAGTCGTGGCGGACGCCTGCCTGAAGGTTGAAGTACGGACCGACGGCTCGACTGTAGAGCGCCTGGACTTCGGCACTTTCGACACCCTCGCGTAACGCGCCCTCGCCCTCGCTCTTCAGCCACAAGCGATTGATGTCACCGCCGAACCACGCCTCGCCATCCCAACGATATCCGTCGCGGCCTTGGCGTGCCTGATATTCGGCAAGATTGAACATGGCCTGGTAGAAGGGCTGGCCGCCTTGCTCGAACATCATGTCGTGCCGCGCCTTGGCCATATCGGCCGGCGCGAACTGACGATCGGCGTAATGATCCATCGGTGGCGCGGGGGCCGGTGCGTTCCCGGCGGAAAGCGCCGTGCCGGTCTGCTCCATTTCGGGCATCGCCATCCCGACCATGCCCGGCATGGCCTGCATATCATGACCGCTGTGCTGGTCGCCGGACATATTCATCCCCGGCATTGCCTGCTGGGCGCCCTGTGGAGCCGTTTGGCCGCTCGCGGGCATCACCATTCCCGGCATGGATTGGGACGCGCCCGGCGCTGGCTTTGAGGCATCGCCGGGCATGGTCATGCCCGGCATCGCCGAATGGTCCATGCCCGCCATGCCGACCATCGGGTCAGCCGTTGCGTTCGCGGGCGCCTTGCGCTTCGCGGCAACGGGCTTTGCCTTGACGCGCTTGGCTGGCGCGGACGATTTGGCCGCAGGTTTCTTCTGAGCCGGCATCGTCATGCCGGGCATGTTCATGCCCTGCATCGACTGCGCAGCGACCGGAGCCGCGAGGGTGAGCATGGCGCCCGACGCCAACATGGGAGCGAGGCGCGTCATGCGGCGTCTCCCCGCGGACGGACACTCACGGTTCGCATCATGCCGGCGTGCATGTGGTAGAGGAGATGGCAGTGGAACGCCCAATCGCCGACCGCATCGGCGGTAAAATCCCACGTTACCTTGCCGCCTGGCTGGACGATGACGGTGTGTTTGCGCGGCGCGTGATCGCCGTGCCCCGTCACCAGCTCGAAAAAGTGGCCGTGGATATGGATTGGGTGCCCCATCATGCTGTCGTTGATGAGGTTGATCCGCACACGCTCACCTTCGAGGAAGGGAATCGGCTCCATTTTGTCAGACATCTTCACGCCGTCGAACGACCACATGAAGCGCTCCATGTTGCCGGTCAGGTGAATGTCGAGGCTGCGGCTGGGAGCCCGCACGTCCGGGTTGCGTTCCAGCGCCATCAAGTCCCGGTAGACCAGCACCTTGTGGCCGACATTCTCAAGCCCCTGACCGGGGTCGCCGGTGCGATCCATCGGCATCGGCGAGATCGTCTGGACACCCGGTCCTTTCTTGACCTGCGGGGCTTTGGAGAAGTCGCGCATCTTCATTGACCCCATGTCCATGCCGGCCATGCCCTGCTGGCCACCCATCGAACTGTGGTCCATCCCCGCCATGCCGCCCGCGCTGCCGCCCGTCGCCATCGCACCGTGGTTCATCGCCGAATGATCCATCCCTGACATCGTGCCGCCTTGCGGCATTCCGCCCATTGCCATCGCGCCTGCTGCCGTGCCGGCGCCGAGGGTGGTGAGACTGGCGGACGGGTTTTTCTCATTGGTCGGGTCGGGGCCGCGCATCCCGCCGCTCGACACATCCATGCCGCCCATCGACGACATATCCATGCCCATGTCCTTCATCGTCGCGAGCGGGCGCGGACGAAGCGCAGGCACCTCGGCCGCCATGCCGGGGCGCGGGGCGAGGGTGGCGCGCGCCAGGCCGGATCGGTCGATTGCCTCGCCGACAAGCGTGTAAGCGCGGTCGTCGACCGGAGTGACGATTGCGTCGTAGGTTTCGGCAACACCGATCTGGAACTCGTCCACCTCGACCGGCATGACGTTTTGCCCGTCAGCCTGGACGATGCTGAGCTTGAGACCGGGGATGCGGACATTGAAGGTTGTCATCGACGATGCATTGATGACGCGTAGTCGCACGCGCTGCCCGGGCGTGAACAGCGCGGTCCAGTTGTCGCGCGGGCCGTGACCGTTGACAAGATAGGTATAGGCGGGGCCGGTCGCGTCGGAAATATCGGTGGGGTCCATCCGCATCTTGCCCCAATCCACACGGTCCTTGAGCGGCTGATCCTTGCCGGAAAGCAGGCCGGCGAGGGTCTGACGCTGATAGTTGAAGTGACCGGGGTCGACTTTCATGTCGCGGAAGATGGTAGCGGGGCTGAGCTGGCTGTGGTCGGACAGCACGATGACATGTTCGCGGTCGGACTGCACCGGATCGGCGCCGACAGGATCGATCACGATCGGCCCGTAATGCCCAAGCTGTTCCTGAAGCCCGGAATGGCTGTGATACCAATACGTGCCGTTCTGCCGGATCGGAAACTCATAGAGGAAGCTCGAACGGGGCTTGATGCCGGGGAACGAGATGCCGGGTACCCCATCGAACTGCGGGGGAACGAGCAGTCCGTGCCAGTGGATCGAACTGTCCTCGTCGAGATCGTTGATGACATTGAGCCGAACGGTCTGCCCCTCGCGCAACCGGATCAGCGGGGCCGGCACGGTGCCGTTGATGCCGATCGCCTTGGACGCGCGGCCATCGATCATCATCGTCTGGCGCGCGATGCGGAGCGTAATGTCGTTGCCGGTGACGGTCGGCAGCGGCGTGATGATGCCTGCCGAATTGGTCTGCGCCCATGCCGGCATGTAGGCCGACAGCGCGAGTCCGCCGCCTGCAAGGGCGGCACCGCGTAGCATCTGGCGGCGGTCGATAATGCGGCTCATACGATCCTCAAGGCTTTCGATCGGGGATGTCCCTCTAGCCTTGATACGCGGTGCGTCGTGCTACCCCTCAACGATCGCCTAATTGCTCGAGCAGCTTGGCACGTGCGCGATAAAGCCGTGTTTCCACAGCCTTCTCGCTGATCGACAACACCGCAGCGGTTTCCGCCTGGCTCAAGCCTTCGATCGTCCGCAGCACCAGCGGCTCCTTCAAGGCAACGGGGAGGGCAGCAATGGCGCGCGTCACCCGGTCCAACTCCTGCCGATCGCTGGCGGCGTCGTCGATCGGCACCTGATCGTCCGTAACCGCCTCGGCCTCGATGCCGACCGGGATCGCGAATGAGAGGAAGCGGCGCACGGTCCGCTTGCGTCCCCAATCACGGCATTTGTTGAGCGCGATCGTGGAAAGCCACGCCCGC
The DNA here is from genome assembly GCF_026540835.1 of Sphingomonas sp. GC_Shp_6. Classification (NCBI taxonomy): domain Bacteria; kingdom Pseudomonadati; phylum Pseudomonadota; class Alphaproteobacteria; order Sphingomonadales; family Sphingomonadaceae; genus Sphingomonas; species Sphingomonas sp. GC_Shp_6. The sequence continues at coordinate 77,082 of NZ_JALNUO010000013.1, forward strand.
ATCGACCGATTGCCATCGTAACGCGGCATGGCTTGGTGGGCAGCAACGAAGGTCTCCTGCAACAGGTCCAGCGCCTCGTCGGGTTCACCGACGCAGGCGCGGACCATCCGGAAAATCGGTTGCCGATGACGACGCATGATCTCGGCAAAGGCCGCTTCCCGCCCCGCGATGCTGAGCGTCGCAAGCTCGGCCTCGGTGAGCGAGGTCCAGTCGAGGCTCAACGCTGATCGTCGGTGAGCGCCTTGACCACCGCCTGGTCGAACTGCCCGGTCTGGTTAGGCCGGAGAAGCTGTCGCATGGCGAATATATGCGCGAGCGTCGCCTTCTGGAGCTCGCCCATGACGGCGTGGCTCCGATCGACTGCCGCGACAACGCGCGGCCCGTTGCCGTGTTCGACTTCGATAGCCTCCGCGAGACGGGCATTGTCGGCCCGCAACTCCAGCTCGAAGGCGCGGCGTTGGACCGCGAAGCGCTGTTCCAGCGCTTGCAGGCGTGCCTGCTGGTCTGCGTCCAGCGCCAGCTTGTGATGCAACACCTCGTGCAGCTCCGCGCCGGGCTGCACCGGCGAGGGGAGAAGTGCCCGTCCGATGAACACACCGCCGATCGCCGCTACAAAGCAGGCGATCACGCACAATATCAGCCGGACGCGACCGCTCATGGCGCGCCGGCGAGCAAGACCGACGGGGCGAGCGGCGACATTGGCCCGAGTGGCGAAAGCGCAGAAACCGCTCCGGCCTCTCTGGCCGGAAAGCCCGCGCCCAAGACGCCCATGACGAGCGCTACGGCGATCGTCACTGCGCCGATGCCCGTGCCGGCTCGTGCCGCTGGCCGCGCCGCGATGCGCGCAAGCACTCTGGCTTCCATTCCGTCGAGGCTGGCGGGCACGGGAGCGTGCGCCATCCTCGTCAATACTGCGTCGAGGTCATCCATGTCGTTCACTCCACCCCTCTAGCATAGGTTACGCATGCCGCAGCCCAATCCCTCAACACGACCTTTCGAGGGGTAGTCGATTGGGGCGCGTAACGTAGGATAGTCCCCGTTACGAAGGAGCCATCCATGCGCCGCTTCCCTGTCCTGATCGCCACTGCCGCAAGCCTTGCACTCGCCGGCACCGCCTACGCGCACCCCAAACTGCTGTTCGCGAGCCCGTCCGCGAATGCGACCGTTGCCAAGCCGACGCATATCGAGCTGCATTTCAGCGAAAAGCTGATGCCAGCCTTTTCCAAGGCAGAACTGACTATGGCGGCCATGCCCGGGATGGCAGCCATGAAGATGGCCAGCGTAGCAAAGCTGGGGCCTGATGGCCGTACGCTGATCGTCACTCCCAACGGCTCGCTCCCGCACGGCCGCTACAGCGTGGCATGGCAGGTGGTGTCGACAGACACGCACAAGGTCGCCGGAAGCTATTCCTTCGCGGTGAAGTGAGACGATGACCGATTGGTCGCTGATCGGCATCCGCTTCGCGCTCTACCTGACGCTGGCGGCGCTGTTCGGCCTCGCTGCATTCGGCATCTATGGGCTGCGAGCTGACGAGCGCGGTGATGCGCTCGCGCTGCGCGCATGGCTGGTCGGCAGCGCCGCCCTCGGCCTCTTATTCTCGGCCGCCTGGATCGTGCTGATGGCCTCCTCGATGGCGGGAACGCCAGCGTGGCCGATCGATCGCGAAGCGATCGGCGCGCTGCTCACCGGGTCTGCGATCGGGGCGGCCTGGAAGCTCCGCATGGTCGTGCTTGTTGTCGCAGGTGTGGCGGCAATGATGATTGCCCGCCACGTAATCTGGCTGTGCATCGTCGCGCTTTGCGGCGTCGTTGCGATCGGCACGCTGGCATGGACCGGGCACGGTGCGATGGATGACGCCGCGATCGGCTGGGTTCACCTCGGTGCCGATATTCTGCACCTGGTCGCTTCGGCGACTTGGGTCGGCGCCTTGTTCGGCCTGATCCTTCTTGTCTCGCGGCCCGCTGCGCGGGTCGATGCAGCACACCTCGAACTGACGCACCGCGCGCTGTACGGGTTCGGGATGGTCGGAACGGTCGTGGTCGCTACGATCGTCGTCACCGGCTTGATCAACGGCTGGATGTTGGTCGGTGTCGACCGCCTCACGGACCTCGGCAAGTCGCTCTATGGTCGGCTCCTGCTCGCCAAGCTGGTGTTGTTTGCAGTTATGCTCGGTCTTGCCGCCCTCAACCGCTTTCGGTTGACGCCGACTTTCGAGCGATCCATCGTCAGTGCCGATCATCGCAGGGCTATTAGTGCGTTGCGCGCGAGCCTCGTAACCGAGACCGGGTGCATCGTCGTCATCCTCGGACTCGTCGCCTGGCTGGGGACCCTCGCTCCCCCTGCATCGGCGATGTGAGGATCGGCCGGGCGGTCCTCGTGGCTCCCGGCCTCCTGCTCTGATGGATCAATCGGAGGACCACTCCCGTTTGTTTCCAAGGGTAACCGACCCCGGCCGCGTAGAGTCTAGGTAGGCGGGCTTGACCTTGACACGATGTCAGACCCTACATGCCCTCGGGTAGAAGGAGTCTCACGCCATGAACGACCCTCAGTCCCATACGCCTCAAGCCAGCGGGTGCGGCTGCTCCGGGCAGAGTACCACGGAGCCTGCGGCCGCGACTGTCTCTCCCGCGCCAGCGGCCTGCTGCTCGGGTGGAGCGGCTGAGGGGCCTCCCGAGACGGCGAAAAACGAAGAACATCACCCTCAGGCTGGAGGTTGCTGCGCTGGCGGCAAGGTCTCTGAAGGCGCAGCGACGGTTACGGACCCGGTGTGCGGGATGACGGTCGATCCGGCGAAAACGGCGCATCATGCCGAACACGCCAGCCAAACCTACCATTTTTGCAGCGCTGGTTGCCGGACCAAATTCGTCGCCAACCCTGACGCCTATCTCGGCGACAAGCCGAAGCCTGAGCCAACGGCGACGCCGGGGGCTATCTGGACGTGTCCCATGCACCCGCAAATCCGCCAGGAGGGACCGGGGACATGTCCGATTTGCGGCATGGCGCTCGAACCGGAAGAACCGTCGCTCGATGATGGGCCTAATCCGGAGCTGGTCGACTTCACGCGTCGGCTGTGGGTGGCGGGCGTGCTCGCCGTGCCGCTGCTGGCAATCTCGATGGTCGCCGAAATGCTCGGCATCCATGTCGTCAGTGCTGCCGCATCGCCTTGGGTACAGCTTGCGCTGAGCGCCCCGATCGTACTGTGGGCGGGCTTGCCGTTTTTCCAGCGGGGATGGACCTCGCTTCGCACCCGCCATCTCAATATGTTCACGCTGATATCTATCGGGGTCGGTGCAGCCTTCCTATACAGCCTGGTCGCGACGGTCGCGCCCGGCATCTTTCCGCCGACCTTCCGCATGCACGGCGGCGTGGTCCCGGTCTATTACGAGGCGGCCGGAGTGGTGGTAGCCTTGGTGCTGCTCGGACAGGTCCTCGAACTGCGTGCCAGAGCGGCAACAGGACGCGCGATCCGCGCCCTCATGGACCTTGCCCCCAAGACAGCGCGCCGACTGCGCGCAGACGGGTCCGAGGAAGAAGTCAGCCTTGCCGACGTGGCGGCCGGTGACCGGCTACGCGTTCGTCCCGGGGATGCCATCCCCGTCGACGGCGTGGTAATCGAAGGACGCTCCTCGGTCGATGAATCCATGCTCACTGGCGAGCCCGCCCCTGTCCTGAAGGAGGTCGAGGCGGCCGTCACGGGTGGTACGGTCAACGGCACGGGCAGCCTGGTCATGGAAGCGCGCGCGGTCGGGTCGGATACGATGCTGGCGCGGATCGTCCGCATGGTCGCGGACGCGCAGCGCAGCCGTGCGCCGATCCAGGCAGTCGCCGATCAGGTGTCTGGCTGGTTCGTGCCGTTGGTCGTGCTGGTTTCTATCGCGACGTTCGTGGTGTGGTCGCTGGTCGGTCCTGAGCCGCGCATGGGCCACGCCATGCTCAATGCCATTGCCGTGCTCGTCATCGCCTGCCCCTGCGCGCTGGGTCTCGCTACGCCCATGTCGATCATGGTCGGGACGGGCCGCGGGGCTCAAGCCGGCGTTCTGGTGAAGAACGCCGAAGCGCTACAGGGGCTAGAGAAAGTCGATACACTGGTCATCGACAAGACGGGAACGCTCACGGAAGGCAAGCCTAAGCTCATCGCGGTCCAGACGATCGGCGCCGTCATAGAGAACGACATGCTCGCCCTCGCTGCGGCCGTCGAAGGGCAATCGGAACACCCGCTCGCACACGCGATCGTCGTTGCCGTCAAGGATCGAGAATTGCAGCTCGGCACGGTCACGGACTTCGCCTCGCAAACCGGTCGAGGAGTCAGCGCCACGGTCGATGGCCGTTCGGTCGTGATCGGGAGCGCCGAGCAAATGAGCCGAATTGGCGCCGATCCCAAGGCGCTCGATGCCGATGCCGATCGTCATCGCGGCGAGGGTGCAGGCGTCATCCTGGTGGCGATCGACGGCGCTCTTGCCGGCTTGCTCGCGGTCGCCGATCCGGTGCGCGCCAACGCCGGAGAGGCAATCGCTGCGCTTCGCCAGCAGGGGCTTCGCGTCATCATGCTGACCGGTGACAATCAGACGACTGCCGATGCGGTCGGCCGCGCCGTCGGCGGACTCGACGACGTGCGCGCCGGTCTGCGCCCGGAGGACAAGGCGCGTATCATCGGCGAACTGAAAGCGTCCGGTGCCAAGGTCGCGATGGCCGGCGACGGAATCAACGATGCGCCCGCTTTGGCGGCTGCCGATGTGGGCCTCGCGATGGGCACGGGAACAGACGTAGCGATCGAAAGTGCCGGCATAACGCTCACGCGCGGCGATCTGTCGGCGATCGTGCGAGCGCGGAAGCTCGCCCAGGCGACGATGCGGAACATCCGCCAGAACCTGTTCTTTTCGTTCCTGTTCAACGGGATCGGCGTGCCGGTCGCGGCCGGGGTGCTCTACCCCGTGGCGGGCATCCTCCTCTCGCCGATGCTGGCCGGCGCGGCGATGGCGCTCTCGTCCCTCACCGTGGTCCTCAACGCGCTGCGGTTGAACACGGTGAAGCTATGAACATCGGGGCGGCATCGGATGCCAGCGGCGTCTCGCAGCGCATGATCCGCCATTACGAGAAGATCGGTCTCGTGCCCGCGCCGCCCCGGCGTGGGAGTTACCGCGACTATGCCGACCCCGACGTTCACCGCCTTCGCTTCATTGCCAACGCGCGTGACCTCGGGTTTCCGATCGAGGAAATTAGGACACTGCTCGGGCTGTGGTCCGATCGCAGCCGATCCCGCAGTGAAGTCAAAATGCTAGCGCAAGCGCGCGCTGATGAACTCGGGCGTAAGGCGGCTGCGCTCGAAGATATGCGATCGACGCTGCTGGAATTGGTGAACCGCTGCCACGGAGACGATCGACCGGACTGCCCGATTCTTCGCCGCATGGAAGCATGAGGTCGCGCCGAGTCGCTAGGGCGACGAGCAACGCCGTCCCGCCACGGTCGTTGCGAAGAGCGAAGCGTGATCCGCAGCGACGCTGCCCGGCCGCGGATCGCGTCCATCGTTCGTCCCATCTCGCGCGCGATCTCACCGATGGTCTGCTTGGCCGCCACGCGCCGGCGTAGCTCGGCGTCGGTCTCGGCGGTCCAGCGTGTGCCAAGCCGACCGGTCAGCTCAATATCTCCTCGATCAGGAGGAGCCCCAAAAAGCCGATAAAGAACATGGCGCTGATGAGTGGGGTATCAGGCTTCTCGTGCGCCTCGACCAACAGCTCCTCGGTGACGAGGTAGAGCAAAGCCATCAGCCCGAAACTCAGAAACCCAGCGATGACGACGGGCGAGAGTAGTGCAACGGGTGTTGCCAGCGCCGCACCAATCGGGAGCAGCAGCGCGATCCCCACTGTGATGACGACGATGCGGGCCTTTGACCGGATCGTTTCACCGAGTTCGGTCGTCACGGTCAATCCGAGGAACAGCACCTCGAGCGTCAAGGCGATGGTGAGCAATATGCCCGCCTTGCCGCCGGCGACGAACGCCAGCCCTAGCACCAGTCCATCGATCAGGATGTCGACGCCGACTGCGCCGAGCATCGCTATAGGCCCCTTGGCCCGACCCTCGATGGCTTTCAATGAAAGCATGACGATGATGCCGATCGCCCCCCCGATGAAGGTCGCGATGGGCGAGCCTTCGTGCATCACCTGCGGAAGGATCTCGACTGCCGCTGCGGCGAACACCACGCCTGCCGCCAGATGCTGCATCGCGCTTACGACGGCTTCGCTCGGTCGTCTGGTAACGGCAACCAGCGAACCGAGCAGTACGGCCGCGACCGGGATCAGGGTGAAAACTATTGCCTGCATGTCGGGAGCCTCAAACGGTCTTGTCGGATTCGAGCGCGCACGGCGTTCCCGGGTCGGTCTCGATCTGGATCGTCGCGTGGTCGATCCCGAACTTTTCCTTCAGATCTGCCGCGACGCCGGCCGTGTAGGCGTCGCCGGGATGCGATGCCGTAACCGGCCTCGATGATGACGAAGCCGAGATTAGGGCTGTGCCGATCGCGAACGCCTTGCCGAAGCTCTTGGGGGCATGGCTGTGCCCATGCTCCCCGTGAGCGTGGCCGTGATCGTGATTACCCGGTTCGCTATGGTCATGGGCGTTTCCGCCCGCATGATCGTGCATGATCTGTCTTTCAGTGTGCCGGAGCAGGCAGCGGAGGCAGTTCGAGATGGCCGTCCGACGATGCCGGCAGCGTGCGCGCGCCGAAGCGGGCGTAGAGCGTCGGCAACACGAACAGCGTCAGAAGGGTCGCGGAGATCAGACCGCCGATGACGACGGTCGCGAGGGGCTTCTGCACCTCGGCACCGGCACCGTGTCCCAGCGCCATCGGGACGAACCCGAGCGACGCGACCAGCGCGGTCATGGCAACCGGCCTGAGCCTGGCTAGCGCCCCTTGGTGCGCCGCCACGGCCCGTTCCACGCCGTCGCGCATCAGGTCGTGGATGGAGGACACCATCACCAACCCGTTGAGGACTGCGATACCCGAGAGCGCGATGAAGCCCACGGCTGCGGAAATGGAGAACGGCATTCCTCGCAGCACCAGCGCCAGCACACCACCCACCAGCGCCAAGGGCACGCCGGTGAATACGATCAGCGCGTCCCGTACCGAGCCTAACGCCCCGTAGAGCAGCAGCATGATGACGGCGAAGCAGATCGGGACGACGATCGCCAGCCTGTCGCGCGCGGATGCCAGATTCTCGAACTGGCCACCCCATTCGAGATAGGTGCCCGGGGGCAGCTTCACCTTGGCGTCGATCGCAGCGCGTGCGTCCGCGACGACACCCGCCACATCGCGGTCGCGGACGTTCGCCTGCACCACGACACGCCGCTTTCCGTTCTCCCGGCTGATCTGGTTGGGACCGTCAACGACGGCAATATCCGCGACCGTCGACAGCGGCGCGAAACCGCCGGCTGCGGTCGGCACGGGCACCTGGGCGACCGCGGTCAGATCGGATCGTGCGCTTTCCGCCATGCGGATTACGACGGGGAAGCGGCGATCTCCTTCGAAGATGACGCCAGCCTGACGTCCCCCGATCGCAGCGGCAACCGTGTCCTGTACGTCGCCGGCGGTCACCCCGACCCGCGACATAGCGGTGCGGTTGGGACGGATGTCGAGCATCGGCAGACCTTCGGTTTGCTCGACCCGGACGTCTGCGGCGCCGCGTGTCCCGCGCAGGATGCCGGCAATGCGATTTGCGGTCGCGTTCATCTCGCCGAAGTCGTCGCCGAACACCTTGATCGCGATATCGCCGCGTACGCCGGCGATCAGTTCGTTGAAGCGCATCTGGATGGGCTGGGTGATCTCATAAGCGTTGCCCGGCAGGGTGGAGAGACGCTTTTCCAACTGCTCGACCAGCGCCTCCTTGGACAGACCAGGGTCAGGCCATTCCGTCTTCGGTTTCAGGATGACGAACGTGTCGGTCGCGTTCGCCGGCATCGGATCGGACGCGATCTCGGACGTGCCGGTGCGCGAAAAAGCGAACCGGACTTGCGGCGCCTTGGCGAGTGCCTTTTCAACCTGGAATTGCATGGCCTGGCTCTGGTCGACCGACGTGCCCGGGATGCGGACCGCCTGTACGAGGATATTGCCTTCATCGAGCTGGGGCAGGAACTCCTGGCCCAGGGTGGTGAAGGCGACACCGGCAAGCGCGAGCGCGCCGACCGCGACACCGATGGTGAGGCTCGGCCGGCGCATGGCCGCGCCGAGTCCCGGTTCGTAGCGTCGCCGCAGGAATGCGACGATGTGGCTTTCCTTCTCCTCGACCCGCTTGCTGAGCCAGATGGCGATGGCTGCGGGCACGAAGGTCAGCGACAGGATGAAGGCGAAGACGAGCGCGATGATGACGGTCAACGCCATCGGCTCAAACATCTTGCCTTCGACGCCGGAGAAGGTGAGGAGCGGCGCATAGACGAGGATGATGATCGCCTGCCCGTAGACGGACGGGCGGATCATCTCGCGGGCGGACGCGGCGACTAAACCGAGCCGCTGTTCCATCGTCAGCTCGCCGTCGCGGCCGTGCTGCGCCTCGGCGAGACGGCGGAGCGCATTCTCCACGATGATAACGGCGCCGTCGACGATCAGGCCGAAGTCGAGCGCACCGAGGCTCATCAGATTGGCGGAAACTCCGGCTTTCAGCATGCCGATGCTGGTGAGCAGCATCGTGATCGGGATAACGAATGCAGCGATCAGTGCCGCCCGGAAATTGCCGAGCAGCGCGAACAGGACGACGATGACCAGAACCGCGCCTTCGGCGAGGTTGCGGGCAACCGTAGCAATGGTGGAGTTTACCAGTTCGGTCCGGTTCATCACCGGCTTCACCACCACATCGACCGGCAAGGATCGGCCGATCTGGGTCAGCCGCTCGGCCACGCCCGTCGATACGGTACGGCTGTTCTCCCCGATCCGCATTACCGCCGTCCCGACCACGACTTCATGGCCGTTCTCGGACGCGGACCCCATGCGGAGCCCCTGCCCAGTGCGCACGGTCGCGATCTGGTTGAGCAGGATCGGCACGCCCTCGCGCGTGGCAATGACGGTGCGGGCGAGTTCGTCGGCGTTGCGCACACGTCCGTCCGAGCGGACGGCAAGCCCTTCACCGTTGCGGTTGACGACACCAGCGCCGGCGCTGGTGTTGTTGCGCTCGAGCGCGGTCGACAGATCCTGCAGCGTGAGGCGCATCGCCGCCATCCGCTGGACGTCGGGAACGACGAGATATTCCTTGGTGTAGCCGCCAAGGGAGTCGACGCCAGCCAGGCCCGCCGTGCTCTTGAGCTGCGGCGTGACGATCCAGTCCTGTACGGTACGCAGGTAAGTCGCCTTGTCAGCATCGCTGACGAGGTGATCGCCTTCCGGGGTGATGTAGCTGCCGTCGCGTTGCAGGCCGGGTTCGCCGTTACGGTGACGAGTCTGATCCAGCTCGCGATATTCGACCGTCCACATGAAGATATCGCCGAGACCGGTCGCGATAGGCCCCATCTCGGGATTCACCCCCTGCGGAAGGTTTTCCTGGGCGGAGCGCAGGCGCTCGGCGACCTGCGCCCGTGCAAAGAAGATATCGGTCTTTTCTGAGAAGACCGCCGTGACCTGGGCGAAGCCGTTGCGGCTGAGCGACCGGGTATAGTCGAGTCCGGGGATGCCTGCGAGCGACGTCTCGACGGTGAACGCGACCTGCTTTTCGATCTGATCCGGGGAAAGAGCAGGGGCAACGATATTGATCTGCACCTGATTGTTGGTGATGTCTGGCACGGCGTCGATCGGAAGCTGGCGCAGCGCGCCGATCCCGACCAATGCCGCGGCGACGGTGAAAAGCAGAACCAGCCAGCGCTTTTCGACGGACAGGGTGACGATTCTACCGATCATGGCTCAGTCCTCGTCCTTGGCTGCACTTTTGCCGAGTTCGGCCTTGAGCGTGAAGCTGTTGGTGGAGGCGATCCGCTCGGAGCCGGTGAGGCCCGATGTCACTACGACCTGACCACCGTTGGTCCGGCCCAATGTCACGGGCATCGCGCGGAATCCTGTCGGGGTCCGGACGAAAACGAACGACTTGTCCTCGATCATTTGCACCGCGGCCGAAGGCACGGCGACGGTGCGGTCGCCGCCTGAAGGCACGAGGATCGACACGTTGACCGTCTCGCCGACCCGCCAGGTGCTGCCGGCGTTATCGAGCGTCGCGATCACAGGCACCAGCCGGGTCGTCTCGTCCAGCACGGGCGAGACAAACGTCACCCGACCCTCCTGACGCCGACCGGGGGCCGTGACCTCGACGCGCGCGCCGGGCTTCACCCGGCCTGCATCATTCGGCACCAGCGACGTTGTGACGGTGACTTTCGAAAGATTGGCGACGCGGAACAGTTCGGCGTCGGCCGCGACCGTCTGCCCGAGCGTGGCGGACCGTGCGATGACCTGACCGCCGATCGGAGAGCGCACCGCAATGCGGTTAAGCGCACCGCCCCCGCTCCCGGTCGCAGACAACTGCTGTTGCGCCAGGCGCAGTGCGATACCGGCTTCCGTCGCAGCGGTCCGCGCGGCGACAAGATCCTGTTCGGGCGAGACGCGCTCGGCGAACAGGCGCTGTTCGCGGCGCAGGTTGGACCCGGCGAGGGCGGCACGTGCGCGCGCTGCCTCGACTTCGGCCTTGAGCGATGCTGCTTCCCGGCTCTCGATAATCGCGAGCGGATCGCCGCGGCTGACGGATTGGCCGAGATTGCGGGTGAGCGAGACGAGGCGCCCTCCGACCGAGGCCGACACGACCTGTACGCCCTGTGGATCGCCTTCGATCGTCGCGGACAGCTCGATCGCGCCGGCTTCGCCGCCCACGGTCGGGCGCGTTACTTCGATCCCGGCATCCGCGATCTGCGGCGCGGATAAGGTGACGACATCCTTGGCCGCTTCCTTGGTTTCGCCGGCTTCGGTTTTCTCCGTCTTTTCAGCTCCGGCTTTCTCGCCGGCTTCGCCGTTGCTGGCGCCACTACCGCAGCCCGCAAGGATGAGAGCAAGGGTCACGGGTGCAAGCGCCCGGATGATGATCTTCGTCATTGATTGGTGTCCTCGAACGAGGGCGCGGCGGCTACGAGCCGTTGGAGGCGTGCCTTCGCGTCATGATAGGTGGCGAGCGCGTCGATCGCGGCGGTTCGCGTTTCGGACAAGGTCCGCTCGGCATCGAGAAGGTCGAGCTGGCCGAACTTGCCTTCGCGGTAGCCGATCCGGGCGATCCGCGCGGCCTCGGTTGCCGACGCGAGCGCCGGTCCGCTCGCATTGCGGGCGGACGTGGCCGCATTCGCCACCTCGACTTGGGCGCGTGCGATATCCTGTGCTGTATCCAGCTCGGCTACACGTCGAAACGCCTGCGCCTGATCGCTCTGGGCGCGGGCCTGGGCAACGGCCGCCTTCCCGTTGTTGAAGACGGGGAAGGGGATCGACACCCCGAATACTGCCGCGACGTCGTTGGTCGCCTCGAGACGACGCGCGCTGGCGCTAAGCGTCACGTCGGGGACGCGCTGGGAGCGTGCGAGCCGCACCTGTGCTTCGGCTGTGGTCGCGTCCGCGCGCGCGGCGGCAAAAGCAAGCGTACCAGCGGTCGCAATCGGCTGCGCCGGACCATAGCCCTCGACGCGATCAAACCACGCCATATCGAGGGCGCCGGTGACGGGTTGGCCGATGCGGCGCGTCAGGTTCTCGCGTGTGACGTCTGCGAGACGCTGCGCGCGCTCGACGGCGGTTTCGGCATTGATGCGCAGCACGTCGGCTCGCTGCTGTTCGAGGGGCGACGCCCGCCCCGCCTGCACGCGGACGCCGGCTGCGCGCAGCGCTTCCCGGGCGATGCCGGCCTGCTCACGCGCCGTGACGAGGCGACGGTCGGCGGCCGTCGCTTCGATGTAGAGTTGCGTGACGGCAAGCCGTAGATCGGCTTCGGCCAAGGCAGAGCCGATCCGGGCGCGGCTACCGAGCGCGTCGGCGACTGCGATCCGTGCGGACCGCTTGCCCCCAAGCTCGATAGGGAACGCCAGGCCTGCCGTTGTCTCAGCGCTGCGCACCCCGCGATATTGGCCGCTGCCCGCGACGTTTTCGGTTTCCGCGACGATCGAGGGGTTGGGGCGATAGCCCGCAACGGTGCGACCCGCCTCTGCCGCCCGGACCCCGGCCGTCGCCGCGTCTAGCGCCGGCGCGGTCGCCCCGGCGAGCGCCAGCGCCTGTTCGAGCGTAAGAGTTGGACCGGTCGATATCGGTTCGGAGGATTGCGCCTGCGCGATCGACGCGCACGACGCCACGGCCAATAGGGCCGCGATTAAACGCTGCATGGGTAAGGATCTCCTGACAAACACTGGAATCCGCGCGGGTTTGCCGGGCGGAGCTTATACGTCGGTCAGGCTTGGGGAGGTCGCAGCGCCGGGTCCGACGGCGCCATCGTCATCGGACCATTGTTCCAAACTGAGGGCATTACGCGCAGATCCGTAGCGGATGCGACTGCATCAGATGCCATCGGAACGCCGATATCATGGCCATGGCATCCGCCATGATGATGGGGATAGCCCTTCTGGCTGTCCGCCGGCACCTGGTCGCCATCGCCATTGGCATGGCCGATCGACGTAGAGGCAGATACTTCCACGGCCGGCCCCTCGGCCGCGTGCGCGACCGATCCAAACCCGAGCGACAGCGCGAGCATCAGACAGAGGAAGAAAGCGGACAGGCGCTGCATCGGCCCGGCTCGTAGCAGCTTACCGATTGCCATGTAATGATCCTTGGAAATCGGCGGGCGCGGATCGCGGGTAAGACCGCAACTCGGAACGGGCCTGTCGCATGATCTGGAAGCCGCCAGCCAGTCCCAGCGTCGCCATCAGCGCTGCGACAACAAGGTCGGGCCACGCACTGTTCAGGCCGAACACGCCGCATGCGGCCAGGACGACGGCGATGTTGCCGATCGCGTCGTTGCGCGAGCAAATCCAGACTGATCGCATGTTCGCATCACCGCTGCGGAAGCGGTAGAGCATCACTGCCACCACGAGGTTCGCGATCAAAGCCACGATGCCGACGATGCCCATCATCTCGGCATGCGGCACAGTTCCGTGAACCGCCGCCCATCCTGCCGCGATCAGAACATAGAGACCAAGTAGCGCAAGAGTCGCACCTTTCAGGACCGCCGCGCGGGCGCGCCAGGCGAGGGCCATACCTGCGACGCCCAGACTGATCGCGTAGTTCGCCGTATCGCCGAAGAAATCGAGGGCGTCGGCCTGAAGCGCCTTCGAGCCGCCTGTGATGCCGGCGACGATTTCAACTCCGAACATGGTGCCGTTGATCGCAAGCGCAATCCAAAGCGCACGCCGCCATTTTGGGTCGTTGAAGGTGCCCGTCTTGTCGGACGCGCAACTCGTACAGGCCATGTTCGCCACCTCGATAGAATCGATCTGGCAGCCTATATGCACCCTCTAGTCGCTAGAGGGTCAAGCGCCATGTCCGAAAAACTGACGATTGGGAAGCTGGCCGGCGCAACCGGCACCAAGGTCGAGACGATCCGCTATTATGAGCAGATCGGTCTGCTCCCGGCTCCCGCGCGATCGGCAGCGAACTACCGGACGTATGACACCGCGCATCTTCGTCGCCTGTCATTCATTCGACGCGCGCGGGATCTAGGATTCTCGATTGACCAAGTGCGGGAATTGATGGGGCTTGCCGATCGGCGCGACCAATCCTGCATGGCCGTCGACGTTATTGCCAACCAACACCGCGACGCCATTACGCGCAAGATCGCCGACCTGACGGCTCTGGCAGGCGAACTGGATACGCTGATCGATTCCTGTAGCCGCAACACCGTTGCTGATTGCCGGATCATCGAAGCCTTGGCGCCGACCGTCTAGGCAAGCACCGACCGCTACTGCTCCGCGAAAAGACAACGCCCTATGCGGGGCGGGGCCCAGGCAACACGTCGTTTCCGACGATCGCTAATGGCGCACCCGGTCCTCGCAATCGGCCACTGGTCGTCACGCCTGCGGCACTCGGTTGAGCTTATTAGATCGCACCAATACGGCTGAGACCACTTAGACCGGAATAGGCCATATAGCCGGCGATTACGAGCATACGGCCGGCCGATGCGTACGGTGCCTTGCGCGCGAAATCGCCGAAGCCGGACCAGCGCTTTTGGATCTGGTTGACGCTGAGCGCGGCGATCACACCGGCGCTGACCATCGTCACCGCCAAGCCGACGCTGAACGCGCTGACCAAAACGACACCAAGCGAGAGGCGCTTGAGTTGGAGGCAGAGCAGGAGAACGGTGACGGCTGCGGGGCAGGGGATAAGCCCGCCCGTGAGGCCAAACAGCGCGATCTGGCCGGTCGTCACCTTCCGGTCGGCGAAACGGCGACTGATGTCGGAGGCATGGGCGCGCTCGTGCGCGTCCATGTAGGCGTTGTCGCCTAAAACCTTGAGGCCATCGCTCGGCGCTGCGTGGTCATGTTCGTGTTCGTGTTCGGCGAATGTGAGATCGTAGTCGTGGCTATGACCGCCATGCCCGAGCGACACCCGTGCCGCGAACGCGTGCGGCTCCGGTATTTCTTCGACGCTCTCAAGGAAATCGCCACGATCGACGAAGCGGAAGGTCTGCGACCGTCCCTCGTCGCGGGTCGTGGTGACGGTCACGTCATCCGCCTTCCAACCGCCCTTGCCGAAGTGCGCGCGCCAGCGAGGCGGTACGCCGTCCTCGAAGATTTCGAGACGCATCATGCCGTGGCCGGTATCGATTGAGCGGACCTCATCCTCGCCGTGATGATGATGGTGATCGTGCGCGGCCTCCGCCTTCTGGTCCGCACGCGTGCGCCAGACCATCCAGAGGCCGATGCCGAGCACCATAACCGCGGAACCAAGCAATAGGTAAGGCTCGGTCGTCTCGGTGTTGATGCCGCGGCCAAGATACTGTCCGCCGAGCGCAATCCCCCAAACGATCGCAGTATGCGACAAGGCCGCGCAAAGACCGAGCAACACGGCTTGGCCAACCGTGCCGCGCACCGCGATAATGAACGCGGCCATCATCGTCTTGGAATGACCGGGCTCCAAACCATGCAACGCGCCCAGCAGTAACGCGCTCGGAATGAACAGCCATAGGTTCGTACTGCCCTGCTGAATAAGGTCTGCAAACGAGGTCATCATGCTTCCCGATGTTTCAAAACACCCAAACGATAGCTGTGCCTGGGTGCCGAGGTCGGCCTCCTATATCCCCCCAGGGGGATATAGTATATCCCCCTGGGGGGATGCTCGACAATCGTTCAAGGAATGTCCTACATGGGGTGACATGGCCCACAGCGATCATTCCAATCATCCTGCGATCATCAAGCGCCTGAACCGTGCGAACGGCCACCTTCGGAGCATCGTCAGCATGATCGAGGAGGAGCGCCCGTGCGTCGACATCGCGCAGCAGCTTCAGGCGGTCGAAAATGCGATCGCCAGCGCCAAGCGCGCGCTGATCAACGACCATATCGATCATTGCCTTGTCCACGCGGATGAGGGCGAAGGGACCAAGGCCGCGGTGGAACAGTTTAGAGCAATCTCGAAATATTGGTGACACGGCTCAAAACGAAGCCGAACGTCACCACCACCAGCGATCTCGTCCTTCTGCAGCTTCGATGATTCCCCTGCATCGCCGGTAGCGGCTCGTGCCGAATGTCACGGCAAACACTTTCACTGCCGTTGATATCCGCTATGCTGGATATATGGAAAACGAATCGGCAATCTCCGCACTCGGTGCGCTCGCACAAGGTACACGTCTAGACGTGTTTCGCCTGTTGGTGCGCCACGAGCCGGATGGCTTGGCGGCGGGCGAAATTGCCCGCCAGCTCGACGTGCCGCAAAATACCATGTCCGCACACCTCGGCATTCTGGCCCGTGGCGGACTGGTACGATCCGAACGGCATAGCCGCTCGATCATCTACCGTGCCGATCTCGACGGCCTGCGCGCGCTCACGCTGTTCCTCGTCAAGGATTGCTGCGCCGGCAATGCGGAACTGTGCGCTCCGCTGATCGCCGAGCTTACCCCTTGCTGCTGAAAGGACGCCCCTTGGCCGTCGATATCGTCGTCTATCACAACCCCGAATGCGGCACGTCGCGCAACACCCTTGGCCTGATCCGCAATGCCGGCATCGAGCCGCATGTCGTGGAGTATCTGAAAACCCCGCCCTCGCGCGCGTTGCTGGTCGAGCTGATCGAGCGCGCCGGGATCACGCCCCGCGAGCTGCTGCGCGAGAAGGGCACGCCCTATGCGGAGTTGGGCTTGGGCGACACGTCGCTGTCCGATGATGCGCTGGTCGACGCAATGATGGCGCATCCGGTCCTTATCAACCGGCCGCTGGTCGTTTCGCCGCTCGGCGTAAAGCTCTGCCGGCCGTCCGAAGCCGTGCTCGATCTGCTGCCGGACGATCAGCTCGGCGCATTCGCGAAGGAAGACGGACAACAGGTGGTCGAAGCCGCGGGACAGCGCGTCGCCTGATGCTCCTTGCCGTCCTGATCTTCGTCGCCACGATCGCGCTCGTCATTTGGCAACCCAAGGGCCTCGGCATCGGGTGGAGCGCGATGGGTGGTGCCATCGTGGCGCTGCTTGCGGGCGTAGTCACGCTGTCCGACGTGCCGGTAGTGTGGGGCATCGTCTGGAACGCGACGGCTGCGTTCGTTGCAATTATCGTCATAAGCCTGCTGCTCGATGAAGCCGGTTTCTTCGAATGGGCGGCGCTGCATGTCGCGCGCTGGGGGAGGGGGCATGGTCGCCGGCTGTTCGTTCTGATCGTGCTGCTCGGCGCGGCGGTGTCCGCGCTGTTCGCCAACGATGGCGCGGCGCTGATCCTGACGCCGATCGTCATCGCCATGCTGAGGGCGCTGGGCTTCAAGGACAAGGCGACGCTGGCGTTCGTCATGGCGGCCGGGTTCATCGCCGACACGGCCAGCCTGCCACTGGTCGTGTCGAACCTCGTCAACATCGTGTCGGCCGACTTCTTCAAGATCGGCTTCGGCACATATGCGTCCGTGATGGTGCCGGTCGATCTGGTGTCGATCGCCGCAACGCTGGGCGCGCTGCTGCTTTTCTTCCGGCGCGACCTCCCAGACAACTATGACGCAGGCGCGCTGCGCGCGCCCCGCGAAGCGATCCGTGACGTCGCGACCTTCCGCGCCGGATGGATCGTGTTGGCGCTGTTGCTCGCCGGCTTCTTCCTGCTCGAACCGTTTGGCGTGCCGGTCAGCGCCGTCGCCGCTGCCGGCGCGATCCTCCTGCTGGTAATCGCGGCGCGGGGCCAAGTGATCCAGACCGGCAAGGTGCTGCGCGGCGCGCCGTGGCAGGTCGTGATCTTTTCTCTCGGCATGTACCTGGTCGTCTACGGACTGCGAAACGCGGGCCTGACCGACCATCTGGCGGTGCTGCTCGATCGCACCGCTCAAGGCGGCGTGTGGGGCGCCGCATTCGGCACAGGCGTGATCGCGGCCGTCCTGTCGTCGGTGATGAACAACATGCCGACCGTGCTGGTGGGCGCGCTGTCGATCGACGCGGCCCATGCCACGGGGGCGGTGAAGGAAGCGATGATCTATGCCAACGTCATCGGCTGCGATCTCGGTCCCAAGCTGACGCCGATCGGCTCGCTTGCGACTCTTCTGTGGCTTCATGTTCTTGGCCAAAAGGGCGTGCGGATCGGATGGGGCTATTACTTCCGGGTCGGTGTCACGCTGACGGTGCCGGTGCTGCTCATTACGCTGGCGGCGCTCGCGATCAGGATCAGCGTCGCGTGACGAGAATGGCAGCCTCGTTGCTCGATCCGGGCGAGCTCGCCGGGTTGGCATGGTGTCTCGACGCCGCGAACCTGCCGAGCGCCGATCTTGCCGATCCTGGCCGCGTGTTCTTCCGGTTCGAGGCGGATAGCCTCGTCGGTTATGGCGGCCTCGAGGGGGAGGGGGCCGACCGCCTGCTCCGCTCGATTGTCATCCTCGCCGATCGCCGCGGGCATGGCCTGGGGCAGGCGTTGGTCGCCTCCCTCGAACAACAGGCCCGCAACCTCCGTGTGGAGCGCCTGCATCTGCTGACGACAACGGTTGCACCGTTCTTCCGAGCGCTAGGCTATGCCGACGCCGATCGCGGTGCCGCTCCCCAAGCCGTCGCCGCACCGCGCGAGTTTACCGCGCTGTGCCCCGCATCGGCCGCCTATCTCGTGAAAGCTCTCTGATGCCGCTCCGCACGCTCCACGATCCCGACACCTTGCCGGCGCTTGATCCTGCCTATGCCATCCAGCGGCCGGCCCTGGGGCTCGGATCGCTCGATCCCGCGCCGCGTATCCTGTTGCTCTAAGGTAGCTTACGCGAACGGTCCTTTTCCCGGCTGTGCGTCGAAGAAGCGGCGCGCCTGCTCCGCTTCTTCGGGTGTGAAACGCGCATCTTCGATCCTTCCACCCTGCCGCTCCCTGACCAACACGCCGGCGACGATCATCCGGCTGTCCACGAACTGCGAGAGTTGTCGCTATGGTCGGAAGGACAGGTGTGGTGCAGCCCCGAACGGCACGGCCAGATTACGGGTATCATGAAGCTGCAGATCGATCATCTGCCGCTGTCGATGGGCAGGATGCGACCGACCCAGGGGCGCACGCTGGCAGTCATGCAGGTGTCGGCGGGGTCGCAGTCGTTCAACAGCGTCAACACGCTGCGCGTGCTGGGCCGCTGGATGAGGATGGTCACGATCCCGAACCAGTCGAGCGTCGCCAAGACGTTCAACGAGTTCGACGATGCCGGGCGCATGAAACCGTCCAGCTACTATGACCGGATCGTCGACGTGATGGAGGAACTGGTGCGGTTCACGGTGCTGCTGCGCCCTCATGCGGTCCAGCTCGTCGATCGCTACTCGGAACGGAAGGAAGCCGGCGTGCCGATCGACACGGCGACGGATCTGTCGAGCGTTGCGACCGCCCCCCAAGGATAGCCTGACAGATTTCAGCGCTAGTCGACGTCAAAGCTGACGACGCTCGGCGAGCAGCCGCTTGGTGGTCCCTGCGCTGGCGGGCCTCCGGGGCGGGGTGCGGCGCATGACGGGCTCAGTGCCGCGCATGCGCGCGGGGCGATAGGTGTGCCACGTGGCACACCTCACGGGAGGATCGTCATCCGTCAGGGCTGAGACGCCGGTGCGGTGGCTCGGTTGGCAGAAACGTGCCGATAAAGCCGGCTCCGGCGGAGTCGTGCCGCAAGCCCCTTAAATCAGGCCAGATCGCTTCTGCGTCCCAGCCGGCCAAGAAACCGCTTTGGAAGAGACTTGCGAACGGCATCGTAGGGAACGCTTGCCAGTGCGCCTTCATGCGGGACGGCCAGAATGTCCCGGGATTGATCCGCCTGACGAAGCAGCTGGCCACGGCCACGACACCATTTACACGCGTGCGCCGCTCCAGATCGCCATCAATATGCACGAGCTGCGGTGCCTCGAACGGCTTGCGCTCCAACGGCTAATGATGCCTGCGTTCCACAGACGGGCATGATGCGCGCTGATGTTGCGCACGAACGCGAGCGTCTTGATCCAGCTCACCAGCGTGTTGGGAAGAAGGCCGTAGCGCTTGCCGGTGGCGGCACGATCGTTGGGATGCGCCATCTCGAGCAACCAGGACAAGGTCTCGAAATTCCATGCCTCGACTGCCATTCATATCGGCACGACCAAGCCGCGCGGTTTGAGAAGCGCGATCTGATCGGCGAAACTAAGGAGAGGGCGTGGTATAGGGCGCAAGCATCCGGCCCAGATACGGAGAAGGCCGCCCCTTGATGCCAGCGGCAACAGAGGGGAGGGCCATGTTGCGTCCGATATAGGCCTGGATGCATGAGGGTTCAAATAGGATTTGAAAGCCGGTCAGGGAGTTATCTAGCTTTCTTCGGGGGATGACCGCGCTCCTGCAACTCAACGTCGCCGGAACGACTTGGACATCGCGACCCGAAGATGCGCTGCTGATCGGCCAATTAAGTCGCAGTGATCAACGCGGTCCGTGGCGCCATGCAGGCATGATCTGAGAGAGAGTGTGCCACGTGGCACACCTGCAACGTTTGCTGGGCGCCATTCGGCTGCGATTGTAGAACGCGCTTTGATATCGACGGCGATCGCGCGACCGGCTGTAGCGGAGAGAGGCCACAGGCGTTATCTTGAGATAACGATTTAACCTTGCCGCAGGAGGGTAGGATATGGCGACCCACGCGATAATTCAGCTTGGCAACCCCAAGGTGAGAAGGCGCAAGACCCGCTTCGGAAGCGTGACGGTGACTGCACCCGCGCCTTCCGAGGCGGTGGTCCAGCACAACGTGAAGGCCAGCACGCAAGCGCTCGAGCGGGTAACGGGACGTTTGGCCAAAGCCGGCGTTCGGCTTTACGCCAAGAAGGACGTGCCCCTCTATTCGCTCGACAGCGACAATCCCGAAGTGATGATCCGCAGGCTCAACGGTAAGGTCGAGCGAGGCAGCTTCGTCGATGGTACCTTCAGGGCGGCGGGTTGACGCCTGCGCTCAAAGCAAGCCGCCAAGTTCGTGAAACCCAAGATAAGCACAAACGCCCTTGCGATCAGTCCCACGGGAACGCCGTAAGGCAGGTATTGCGGTTTTCTTCTCCGCTGCCCTTATATATATAGAGTGAACCTGCGGCGGCTTATCGGGCGTGTCCGTTTCCCGAGAGGGTACTAACAGACTGGGGCCGCCCAAAAAAGGCGGCCCTTGGTTTATCTGCTCTCGAGGAGTGCCACTCCACGCGCAGATCATTCCCGGCGCTTGAAGATTTCATTTCGCGACTCTAGCCGCAGCAACTCGCCACGCCCCCGGTCAGCCGAGCCTCCTGAATGGGCGGGCATGGGATGTCGGCAAACGAACAGTAGACGCAGCAATCACCAGCGTTCGGCCGGAGCACTGCGGCACAACCCTTGCAGTCGTAGAAAAATTGGCACGCATTCGTCGGCATCGTCTCGGTTTCCACGTGTCCGCACTTCGGACAGGTAATCGTCGATCTTGGTTCGATCGCCGTCGCGTCAGCCCCCCGGCTCATCGTGTCGCAATCCGTGCGGGATAACCGACCTTGGTCGAGGCCGCCGCGATCCCTGCAGGCGTCGCGCGCGCCGGGTCGTAATTCACTGTCGCGATCTTGGTCGAGAAATCCACAGTAACGTGGGTGACGCCGGGCACGCGTCCCATCGCCGCCTTCACCGCGATCGGGCAGGTCGGGCATGTGAGATTGCTGACCGCAAACGTGACGCTTCGTTCAGGGGCGGCGATGGCCGCTGAGGGCAGGCAGAACGCAGCGAGTGTGAGCACGAGATGTCGGTTCATCGGGATTCCTAGTAGAAAACGGGTGCCCACCACCGAGTGGTAAGCGCGAGAATGACCAGCACGGCACCGAGCCAGAGCACTGTCCGGGTGAGCGTCCGGCGACGGATGCTTGCGCAGGCCCCTTCAGCGCATCTGTTTGGCTGCCCGTGATAGGCGTGCCAGAGACCTACTGTGATCAGCCCCAACGTCACGACCGCGAACAGCGGGGTGTAGGGCTCGAGCACAGCAAGATTGCCGATCCACGCACCGCTGACGCCGATCAGGACGAGACTAAGAGGCAGCAAGCAGCAGGACGACGCAAGCAGCGCGCCTGCGATGCCGCCTGCGGCGAGCCAGCCGGCACGGCGATCACTCAGGCTGCCGGATGTTGATGGTCGATCCATTCCAGGTTCCGATCCTTGTATGAAAAGACTATAGGGTCTGTAGTGACTACAGGTTCAAGAGGTATTTTAATGGTGATTGCGGGACGGTCCAGGAAGCGTGGCGACGTTGCCCGGCGGTTCGGATGCAACATCGAGACCGTGCGTCACTACGAGAAAATCGGGCTGCTCGACGCGCCGGATCGAACAGCGTCTGGGCACAGGCTCTATTCGGCCGACGACGAGGCGCAACTCGCGTTTATCCTACGCGGTCGTCAACTCGGCTTCTCGATTGACGAGCTGCGAGGGCTCCTGAGTCTAGGCGGATCTGGTTCCGAGGCCTGCGGCGAAGCCAATGCGCTCACGCAGCGTCATCTAGCCGACGTGCGCGCCAAGCTGCGCGATTTGGCGCGATTGGAGAAGACGTTGGTCGCGATCTCTGCGCAGTGTGAGCACGGCGAAGACGGCCTGGGCTGCCCCATCCTTGAGGCATTACAGGCCGGACCGGAGGGTCAATGACCTGTTCTAAATAGTGCCGCGACGTGCCTAACGCCTGCCCGGTCAGGGCAGCCCGCATCAGCCTAGCGATCGTCAACCGTGAGGGCAGCAATTTATCGAAGTTCCGAGGCGTGCCGGCGGGGTGTGGCCTGAAGCGGAGGTCCCGTCGACTAAGCGCTTGTTCCAAGCGCGCATCCCTTCGGCATTGTCGCCCGCTGGCCAAAGTCTGCTATTCGTTAGCGACAAGGCGTCTCTTCAGGTTCTGAGCAGCATTCTTCAGGGATCCGCCGCCCTTCAGCACCTGAGGCGCGATCGGTTTGGTAAGATCAACGCCCTTTTCCAATTTCAGGCGGCCGTTGAGCGCACCGACGCCGCGCACGGTCTGAAAACGACCTGTTTTCGGGTCACGAACCGAAGTGCTGGTTGAGGTAGGCTGCGCCCTGGCCATAGCTCAAATATACTTCGTCGCTCGCGCTGAAGATAGGTGTGCCACGTGGCACACCTCCTCTACCAGGAATTCAATCTACACGCACTCGCGCTGCAAATCGCTTTTTTCCTACAGCAT
>NZ_JALNUO010000014.1:0-82240 GCF_026540835.1 Sphingomonas sp. GC_Shp_6
TGCTTTAAATTGCGGCGGGGCAGAGACGGGCGGGGGCGCCATCATGAGATTGGCCGTCACCACGATCTGATCGGCGGGCTCGATTGGCGCGGCCGGCGCGAACTTGCTCTCGCGCAGGTCGGAGGTGGTCGTGCCGCGCGGGTAGCAGACCAGCCGAAGCGCGCTGGCCTCCTGCGGGATCGTCGACACGGCGACCCGGTTGAGCCGCCCGGCGACCGCCTGCACCTCGGCCTGGGAAAACGCCTCGCCATTGCCGTTGGCCAGCGTCATCCAGGCGAACAGGTCGAGCGCACGGCCATCGGGGGCGAGTGTGGCGACATAGCTCGCGCGCCAATCGAAGCCGGAGGCGAGATAGGTCAGCCGCACCGTGACGGTCGCCGCTGCCGGGCTGGCGGTGGTCACGCTCAACACCGGCTTGCTGGACAGCCCGGCCGGCACCCCCGCATAGCCGAGATGCTCGTGCAGGCCCGAGCAGCGCAGTGCCTCGATGCCCGCGGCCGTCTGTACGATCACGCCCGGCCGCGGGCCGGCGACGATCGTCGCCTCCTCGCTGACCGACCGGCCGGTCGCCTTGTCGGTGCGGGTCAGCGTGACCCGTCGGCCGAGCGTGCCGTCGACCAGCGAGGCCGGCGACAGCAGGCGGGCGTCGCGGTTCTTCTCGATCGTGCCTCCGGGCAGGCCGTCGATCACCGCGCTGACCGGCACGATCCCCTCGGCCACGCCTTCGAACCGCAGCACCGCGGTCCCACGCGGCAGCCGCACGCGCCGGGTTTCCGTCACCAGCGCGAACCCGCCCAGGAAGCGCAGGTCCATTGCGCCCCTGCCATATGGCGCACGGTAGACGGTCAGGGACACCCGATCGGGCGCGGCGGAGGTGACGGTGACCGGCTCGGCGCGCAGCGGCGTCGCGGCGACCGCTGCCAGCAGCACGGCCGCCGCAATCCACCGGTGCGGCATCAGTAGCGCGTGTCGAAGGTCGTGGTCACCACGGCGCTGCCGTTGGCCGGCACCGGCACTTGCCAGGCATAGGTTCCGGCATCGCGGCGCTCGCCCTTGGCGCTGTCCGCGACAACGCGCACGTCGCCCCCATCGAGGCCGCCCTGGATCAGCTCGACCGTCACCGGCCGCGACCGCGCATTGGTCAGCGTGTAGCGCACCGCCGTCCGCCAGCGGCTGTCGCCCTGCCGGGTCCGCGAGACCGTGGTCGGCTGGACCTTGACGTCGAACGCGTCACCCGTGGGCAGCGCGATCGTCGAGCCCTGCGGCGTGTGCTCGATGCGGTTCTCGCCGGTGAACTGCGGCTGGCCGCGCGCATCACGGACATAGACCCGCACGACGCCGGCCGGCAGCGCGTCGCCCATGCCGGCCGCGCCGGAGTTGCTGAAGCGCAGCACCGACTGCGCGCTTCGCGGCGTGTCCGAGCTGCCGAGCCAGGCGTTCTCGAACCGGTAGCCCGCGCTTGCCGCGACGCCTTTCGCGTCCAGGAAGCTGACCTGCTTGGTTTGCTTGTCGGCGATCGTGGTGCGCTCGGCCAGCGGGTAGAGGTAGAAGTCGCCGAGCTGTTCGCGCGCTGCGCTCTCGGTGCCTGTCACGGTCCGCGTCGCCCGCCGCCGCCGGGGCGTGTAGTCGCCGTTATTGTCGTCAGTGCTCCCGACCTCGCCGGCGACCAGCAGCGTCTTGGCGTGCGAGAAGGTGGTGCCGCTGGTGTTCTTCAGCGTCACCCAGCCCTGCACGTCCACCGTTCCGCTTTTGTCGTCGAACAGCGCGACATAGTCCGCGCTCCAGCCGAGGCCCCGGCTGAGATAGGAGAGCGTCGCCGGCCGCGTGCCCGCGCGGCTGCTGGCCAAAGTCACCGACAGCGTGGGGCGCGCCCTGAGCGCATCCGGCACCTTGTCGAAGATCGCGCGGACCGGCAGCCCGTCGTCGCGCAGCACCTCGACATGGCCGTTCACCTCGATGACCACGCCGCCGTTGACGGCCAGCACCTTCGCCCGCTCGCGCGTCTCGGCGCCGGTGGCGGGGTTGGTGCACACCAGCGTGATGGTTTCGCCCACCGCCTTTTCCATCAAGCTCGACGGGCTGAGCAGGTCATAGTCGAAATTCTGCTCGACGATGGCGGCGTCGGGCACGACCAGCGACACGGTTTCCGGCCGGATCGCCGCACTGACGTCCGGGAAGCTTTGCCGCACCCGCCCGTTTCCCAGCGTCAGCTGGCGCACGTCCTGCACCAGTGCGACGTCGTTGTTGTAGATGGTCACCGACACGTCGCCTTGCGCACTGCCCGCGGCGGGCGCGTCGGCGGGCGGGGGGAGCTGCTGGGCGAAAGCCGCCGTCGATCCGAGCAGCATCGCCAGACAAGCCGCTCGCCAGAAGTTCTTGCCCACGCCATCCTCCCCTGATCGGCCTATCCATGGCGCAGCCGGGCCGCAGAGGCAACGCGGCAGTGCCGGGGCGGCCGTCGGAACGGACGCGGCTCGTCGCAAGGGAAGGCTGCCCGGTCCTGAACGTCCGCCATCCGGGGCCGTGAGCCTCTCCGCCCCAAATCTATGCTGCGGCCGTGCCGGCGTGCTAGAACCGCCTTCATGGCGAAATCCCAAAGCAACAGCGGCACCGTCGATGTCGATGGCGCCCTCTATGATTGGCGCCTCCAGCGTGAGCCGCATCAGTCGGATGACGGAGGCTGGAAAGGAATGACGATCGCCCTTCTCCAGCGCGATGCCAAACGCGAAGCTTGGGTGGAGTTTCCGCCGCCCAAGCGGCTGTTGAAGGGCTTGCCGCGCGGGCGGATTCAGCTCGATGACGCGACGATCTCGCGGTGCGTGCGCGCCGCTCTGTCGGCCGGTTGGGAGCCGACGTCTCGGGGCAAGCCGATGGTGTTCACCGTCGATGCCGAAGGCAATTGACGCCGCCGATGCGGGCAAGAGCAGACGTCTCGGTGCCTGATCGCCTCGCGCTCCAAGCGTGCCCGACAGCCCATCTGAAGGCAGATCGCAAGATCTTCGAACCCCGATGAATTATCGACATTCCTTCCATGCCGGCAATAGCGCCGATGTCGTGAAGCACAGCCTGCTGATCGCGCTGGTGCACGCCTTGCAGCAAAAACAGGGCGCGCTGACCCTGATCGACACCCATGCGGGCTGCGGGCTGTACGACCTTGGCGGCGAGGACGCGCGACGCACCGGCGAGTCCGTGCAAGGCGTGCTGCGCGCCTTTGCCGACCCGAACCCCTTGCTGAACGATTACCGTGCCGCCGTCCAGGCGGTGAATGTCGGACCCGCGCCGCACCTCTACCCCGGCTCGCCGCGGATTTTGGCGCAGCTTCTGCGCCCACAGGACGTCCTGATCCTGAACGAGAAACACCCCGAGGATGCGTACGCCCTGCGCCGCACGATGCGCGACATGTCTGCTGCCGTGCATGAGCGCGACGCCTACGAGCTTTGGCTGGCGATGCTGCCGCCCCGCACCGCGCGCGGATTGGTGGTGGTCGATCCGCCCTACGAGCAGACGGACGAGCGCGCACGGATCACCGCCACGCTCGCCGCCGCTGACCGCAAATGGGCGCACGGCGTGACGGTGATCTGGTATCCGCTGAAGGACCGCGCCACGCATCGGCAATGGAAGGAGCGGTTACGCGCGCTGGGCATCCCGAAATTTCTTTGGGTGGAGCATTGGTTGTACGACAGCGATCAGCCCGGCATCTACAACGGCGCGGGCCTTTTTATCGTCAACCCGCCCTATGCCTTCACGCAGGCGCTGCCGCCTCTGCTGGAAGCCTTGCGCGTCGTGCTGGCGCCGGAGGGGCATAGAGGCGAGATCGCCTCCGACTGGTTGGGCGGTTGAAGCGGATCGGCGCGTGACGATCATGCGCGCGCTCGCCGATGCGCAGATAGGTCGCTTCGAATTCGCCTTCCTGTTGAAGGCGCCGCAGATCGGGGATCGTGAGGGCGTCCAGCGACTTGCCGGGCGCCCGGATGATGCTTTCGCGTTCGTAGGCGATGTCGAAATGACCGTCGCTCTCGCCCTTGTTCCGGCCGGAGCGAGACGACGCCGCACCTGCGCGTGGTGCGGAACGATGGCGATCACGAGGCGTGCGGCACCCTCATCGGGGGGCGATGGCGCGCGCGATCCACGGTTTTTCCGGACGCAATCGATCGCGGCGATCGCATTCTGGAAGAGCATTGCGCCTGAGGCTCAACCGAACGCTTGGCGCAAGACGGATTGTTAACCTGCATGCGCCATGGCCCGACGGTTGGCCGCGTGAGGTAAGTCGCAGATGTTCCAAGGCATGTTCCGCGAGCGGCGCCGAACGTCGGCGGTGCGGGGAACCGGGCTGTTGCACACGCCGGCCGAGCCGGGCTTCAATCGCTTCGTCGATGCCGCGGCGCGCGCGTTCAACGCGCCCATCGCGCTCCTGTCGCTGATCTCCGGCCAGCAGCAATGGTTCAAGGCCACGCACGGTCTGGAAATCGACTGTATCGACCGGGACGAGGGGTTCTGCAGCTTCACGCTCGACCGATCCGGCTTGCTCGAGATCTGCGATCCGCAAAGCGATCCGGATTTCGCATCACTGCCCGTGGTCGCCGGTGCTCCTCACGTCCGCTACTATATCGGGGCGCCGCTGCGCCTGTTGAGCGGAGTCGATGTCGGCGCGTTGTGCGTGCTCGACACGGTGCCGCGGCAACCCGCGTCGGGCGACCAGAAGGCCTATCTGCTCGGTCTCGCCCGGCAAGCCTCGCTGGCGCTGGAGGCCCGGCTCGATCTCGTCGGTGATGCGGCATGATGCGCATCACGCTCTGCATCGCCCAGGAGCATGATCTCAGACTCGTGGCGCTGGCGCTCGTCGTCTGCCTGATCGGCTCCGCTGCCTCGGTGCAATTGTTCGGCCGCATCCGCTCGGCTTCCGGGCACAGCCGGACGGGATGGATCGGGCTGACGGCGGTCGCCACCGGCACGATGGTGTGGGCCACGCATTTCGTGGCGATGATGGCGTTTCGCACCACCGCGCCGGTCGTGCTCGACCCGATGCTGACGCTCGCGTCGCTGCTCGTGGCCATCGTCGTGGCGGCACCCGGTCTCGCCGTCGCGGCAAGACGCCGCCCATCGGCGGGCGCACTGGGCGGCGGCATCATCGGGCTTGCCGTCGCGATCATGCATTATCTCGGCATGTCGGCCTACCGCGTCGACGGCATCGTGTCGTGGCGATGGGGCTATGTCGCCGCATCGGTCGTCCTGTCGGTCGTGCTGAGCGCCGCGGCATTTCGCGTCCTGAACAGCCAGCATCGTCGTCGTCGGAGCGCGGCGGTGTCGCTGCTGGCGCTGGCGGTGGCCGCGCTGCACTTCACCGGCATGGCGGCGATGGACATCACCGTGCTGCGCATGGGCGACGGTCTCTCCGACGGCACCATGGCCGCCCTGGCCTTCACCACGACGATCGGCGCGCTCATCGTCGTCGGCTGCGCGGCCATCAGCGCGCTGATCGATGGCCACACGCAAGGGGAATCCTATCGCCGCCTGCGGCGCATGGCGCTGCACGACGGCCTGACCGATCTGCCGAACCGGATGAGCTTCACCGAGGAACTGGAACGCCGTTTTCTCGTGAAAGAGGGCTATCCCTGCATGGCCGTCGCCATGCTCGATCTGTCGCGCTTCAAGGTCGTGAACGACACCTATGGCCATCAGGCGGGCGACCAGCTCCTGATCGCGTTGGCCGCACGCCTGTCTGCGATGCTGCGAAGCGGCGAGTGTATCGCCCGCCTGGGTGGCGACGAATTCGCCGCGGTCATCTCGTTCAACCAGCGCAGCGAACTCGACGGCTTTCTCGCGCGCCTGCGCGATGCCTTCGAGCAGCCCTTCGTCTTCGACCGGTTCACGGCCGCGATCGGCGCCAATATCGGCGTGGCGATGGCCGCTTACGATGGCTTCAACCCCGACGAGCTGCTCGCGAAGGCGGACCTGGCGATGTACCGGGCCAAATCGGCCAGATCGGCCGAACCCTGTTTCTACGACGCGCAGATGGACGATGCCGTCCGCGAACGCCGCGAGCTGGTGGCCGATCTGCGCGAAGCGCTCCTGACGGAAGCGTTCGAGCTTCACTATCAGGTACAGGCGTCGATCGAGACGGGCGCCATCACCGGCTATGAGGCGCTGGTCCGCTGGAACCATCCGGCGAAGGGGCTGATCCCGCCGGCCTCGTTCATCCCGCTCGCCGAGGAGAGCGGCGAGATCGTGCCGCTGAGCATCTGGATCTTGCGGCAGGCCTGTTTCGAGGCGGCGCTCTGGCCGAACCGCCATGCCGTCTCGGTCAATCTTTCGCCCAAGCACCTGGCCGACCCGCGGCTGATCGAGACGGTGCGGAGCGCGCTCGCGGACAGCGGCCTCGCACCCGAGCGCCTTACGCTGGAGCTGACGGAAAGCGCCATCATCCACGATCGGCTTTTCGCCCTGGAGCAACTGCGGGCGTTGAAGACGATGGGCCTCGCCATCGCGCTGGACGATTTCGGCGTAGGCTATTCGTCGCTGGACGTTCTGCGATCCTTTCCCTTCGATCGCATCAAGCTGGACGCGTCGTTCGTTGCCGAGATCGAGCGGGACGAACAGGCGGTCTCGATCCTGCGCTCGGTGGCGGCGCTCGGCGTCACGCTGAACATGCCCGTGCTCGCCGAGGGGATCGAACAGCCGGCGCAATTGGCGATCGTCTCGCGCGAAGGCTGCTCGGCGATCCAGGGCTATCTGATCGGACGACCGTCCCGCACGCTGGTGAGCGCCGATCAGGTTCGTCGGATCATGCTCCTCAAGCCGCAAGCGGTCGAATCGGGATCTGCGGTCGGATAGGCCTGTTCCAGGCCGACGTCCTGCCCGCAGCGTTCGCTCCGAACGTGTCGAACGGCCTGTCGCACGCGGTAGCTCGACCCCTGGTCAGCGCTGTTTCCGCGTTACGGTCGCGGTGAAATCCGGATCCTTGTTGGCGACCCAGTCGACGAACTTGCGGACGTTCGGGTTGGCGAGCAGCGCCTCCGCATCCATCCCGGCGCGCTGCAGTTCGGAATTGGTGAAGTTGGCGGTCAGCGTCTGCTGGCAGATCGCATGCATCGGCACCACGTCGCGCCCACCGCGGCT
Source organism: Sphingomonas sp. GC_Shp_6 (assembly GCF_026540835.1). NCBI lineage: Bacteria > Pseudomonadati > Pseudomonadota > Alphaproteobacteria > Sphingomonadales > Sphingomonadaceae > Sphingomonas > Sphingomonas sp. GC_Shp_6. Next base: position 7,117 of record NZ_JALNUO010000014.1, read on the forward strand.
CTTGGGAACGGGATGGTGCCAGACGATGGTCTTGCCGGTTGGGCGGCCGCACAGCCAGCACGGAACGGGCGCCGCCGCCACCGCATTCGACTCCGCCGCGTCGCGCAGGTCTTCACGGGGATCATGTTTCGAATGTTTGCGGGCCATGTCTCTCGCCGATGCCGGATGATCGTCGCCAGCCTATAGCGTCGCGGCGCCCTTGTCCCATCCTCGACGCCGTCGACGGCGCGTCGTCCCGCAAAAGCGCCTGCGCGGATGGGGCCGCCGATCCTTAAACACGGGTTCAGCGTAATTCGTAAAACCCGGTCAATCCGGAGATCCTATCGTGGTGCCGTCATGAACGGGGTGGGCCTTCGATGAAACCGATATCGTATGCGGGGTTAGCGCTCCTGTCGTTGATGCCCTCGGCCGCCGGCGCGCAATATAGCGTCTACTGGTCCGCGCCCGTTCAAACGAACGCGGCGCGCTCCTATTTCCCGATGGGCACGCCGTTGCGCCTGACGTCGCGAGTCGAGCTCAACACCAAGGACAATCACGCCGGCGACCGCTTCTATCTCGAAGTCGCCGAACCGCTCCTCTATCGCGGGCAGGTCGTGGTGCCGGTGGGGTCGATGGCGGTCGGCGAGGTCATGCGTTCGGAACGCAACGGCCATTTCGGCAAAAGCGGACAGTTGGAGATCCGGCTGGACTATGTGGAGACGCCGAGCGGCCCGGTTCGCATTTCGGGGCGCCTCGCCCGCAAGGGGACGGGGCAGGAAGTGCTGGCGATCGGCGGCGGCGTCGTGGTCGCATGGCCGATGTTCCTCATCCACGGCACCAGCGGCCGGCTCGCCGCCGACACCATGGTGACCGCTTATCTCGCGGACGACTTGCACTTCGCGGCCCAGCCCGATGCGCAGCAAGCCGCGCTGGTCAGGCCCGATGCCACCACCCCGCCGCCGCGCGTGTCGCCCGCGCGCTTCGATCCGGTGGCGTTCTCGAGCCCCGACCAGCGTTGAGCATTCGGCGGAGACGCCCGGACAGGGCGTCTCCCGCTGACGATGGCGACCCGGATGCGGGCCGGTCCGCTCAGCCTTTCTGCTCGTCGATATAAGCGTCTGGGTCCTTGTCGACCGCCTTCACGCCGGTCAGATATTTCGCGTCGAACGCGGCGAACTTGATCGCGGCGGCATGGCGTTCCTCGGCGCTGGTATGGCGGCGATAATCGGTCATGCCCTGGCGTTCCTCCTCCGCCATGTGCTTGGAATTGACGAGGTTGGCCTTGTCCACCGCGTCGAACCACGCCTTCGTGCCCACCTGCTCCTTGGCGACCGCGGCGGCGGCGTCGCGGATCTCGTTATGATCGTCGATCGCGTCTTCCACCTCCTCGTGCATGTCGTCGGCATCGCCCGCGCCCTCGCCGCGGCGCACCACGGTCGGGTAGAAATAGCGTTCCTCGGCCTCGGCATGCGTGTCGAGCAGGCCGTGAAGGCGGTTCCACACCGAGCCCAGCGCTTCGGTGTCGTCGGTGCCGATCTCCTCGATGATGGCGAACAGCTTGCGCTGCTCGGCATGGTCTTCGAGGATGAGATTGCAGATATCCATGAACGCCTCCCTTGGACGTGATGAGCCCTTGATCGCGATCAGGAACCGGCGCGCGCACGGGATGTTCCCGGCGCCCCGCGATAAGGCCGCGCGTTGACGCTGCCCGCCCGCGCGGCTAGGGGCGCCGCTGTGAAGGGTTCCCGGCGACGGGATCAAAAGGGAAGCCGGGACAGCGGGAATATCCGCGAGGCCGGCGCTGTACCCGCAACTGTGACCGGATAGCGGCCACCCCGATATGCCACTGGGCCACGGCCTGGGAAGGCGGGGTGGGCGCGGCGACCCGGAAGCCAGGAGACCTGCCTCTCACGGTCGATCCACTGCACGGGCGGGAGCTCCGGTGCGGACGAGGCATTCCCTCGAGCGAGCGACATCCGGCCGCTCGCACTTCCGCGCGCGGTCCTTATGAGGATGTGCCCACGTGAAGTCCCTTTTCCTGATCTCCGCCGCGCTGATCCCGGCCGCGCTGATCGCCTCGCCCGCCGCCGCGCAGGTCGCGCCCGCCGATACCGGGCTCGACAGCGTCGCCCCCGGCACCGACGTCATCGTCACCGCCTCGCGCGTGCCGCAGGATGCGCGCGAGGTGGGGCAGGCGGTCACCGTGATCGACCGCGCCGAGATCGAGCGCCGCCAGACGACCGTGCTGTCCGACCTGCTGGCGACGACGCCGGGCGTCACGGTCACGCGCAACGGCGGCATCGGCACGCTGACGAGCGTGCGCATCCGCGGCGCCGAGGCGGAGCAGACGTTGGTGGTGATCGACGGCGTGCGCGTCAACGATCCGTCGTCGGCGAGCGGCGGCTATGATTTCGCCAACCTGCTGTCGGCCTCGGTCGCGCGGATCGAGGTGCTCCGCGGGCCCAACGCCGTGCCCTGGGGCAGCCAGGCGATCGGCGGCGTCGTCAACATCATCACCGAGACGCCGACCGAGGGCCTCCACGCGCGCGCGCGCGCCGAAGGTGGCTATGCGGGCACGGCGTTTGCGAGCGCCGGGCTGTCGGGGGCGACCGGCAACCTGTCGGGCGCGCTGACCGCGGGCTATCTGCGCACCGACGGCATCTCGGCCGCGGCGATCGGCACCGAGCGCGACGGTTACGAGCAGATCGGCGGCACCGGGCGGCTGGATTACGAGATCGCACCGGGCATCGGCATCGATCTGCGCGGCTATTATGCGCACAGCAAGGCGAATTTCGACGGCTTCCCGCCCCCCAACTATACGCTGGCGGACGATTCCGAATATGGCACCGCGCAGGAGATCTACGGCTATGCCGGGCTTCACGCGAACCTGCTGGGCGATCGCCTGCGCAACCGGATCGCGTTCACCATCGCCGACATCAACCGCGACAATTACGATCCGACGCAGGACCCGACCGAGACGTTCCTGGCGCGCGGTCGCAGCGAGCGGTATGAATATCAGGGCGATTTCACGCTGACCCAGCAGATCCGCCTCGTCGGCGGGGCAGAGCGCGAGAATAGTCGCTTCTACGACGGCTTCACCACCGAGCGGACCGGCATCACCAGCGTCTATGGCGAGGCGATCGTGAAGCCGATCCGCGAGCTGACGATCACCGGCGGCGTGCGCAACGACGATCACGACACGTTCGGCAACCACACGAGCTTCGGCGCGGATGCGGCGCTGGCGCTTCGCACCGGGACGACGCTGCGCGCGAGCTATGGCGAGGGCTTCAAGGCGCCGACGCTCTACCAGCTCTACAGCGCCTATGGGAACACGCGGCTCTCGCCCGAGGTCGCGCGCAATTACGATCTGGGCGTGGAACAGTCGCTGCTCGGCGGCCGGGCGGTGGCGAGCGCCACCTATTTCAACCGGATCACGCGCAACCAGATCACCTTCCGCTCGTGCACGCGGCTCGAGCAATTGACGAGCGGCAGCATCTGCGTCGATCGCGCGTTCGGCGTGTACGACAATATCGCGCGCGCGACCGCCGATGGCGTCGAACTGACGTTGGCGCTCAAGCCCGTCGATGCGCTGACATTCTCGGCCAATTATTCGTATATCGATGCGAAGAACCGCACGCCGGGCACGGCCTATGGGCTCGATCTCGCGCGGCGGCCGCACCAGACGATCAGCACGAACGTCGATTACCGCTTCCCCTTCGGGCTGCAGATCGGCGGCACCGTCACCGCCGTCGGCGACAGTTTCGACAATGCTGCCAACACCGTCCGGCTCGACGGCTATGCGCTGCTGGGGGTGCGCGCCGAGATGCCGATCAACCGGCGGATCGCGGTCTATGGACGCGTCGACAACGTCACCGACCAATCCTACCGCGTGATCGCCGGCTATGGCACCTATGGCCGCGCGGCCTATGGCGGCGTGCGCGTGTCGCTCGACTGATGCGCGCGCTCGGCGCCCTTCTGCTGCTCGGTGCGTGCGGGCCCGTGCCCGCCGCGCCACCGCCGCGGGCGGGCGCGGTGCCGATGCGGATCGTCTCGACCAATCCGTGCGCGGACGCGGTGCTGATGCGCCTCGTGCCCCCCGCACGGATCGCGGCGATCAGCCATTATTCGCAGGAGCCGAGCGCGACCTCGATCCCCGTGGCACTGGCGCGGCGGTTCCGCGGCACCGAGGGCACGGCGGAGGAGGTGATCGCGCTCCACCCCGATCTGGTCATCACCAGCAGCTTCACGCCGATGGCCACCAAGGCGGCCTATGCGCGCGCCGGCCTGCACACTTTGGTGCTGAACTTCGCGCCGTCGATCGCCGACAGCGAGGCGCAGGTGATGCAGATCGCCGAAGCCACGGGCACGCGCGCCGCCGGGCGCGCGCTGAACGCCGAGATCGATCGCACGGTCGCCTCCGTCGCGCGGCACGACCGCCGGCCCACCGCGCTGCTCTATATCTCGGGCGAGCTGGCGACCGGGCCGGGCACGCTGCTGGACGACATGATGACGCATGCCGGTTTCGCCAACGCCGCCACCCGGCACGGCCTCACCCACACCGGCCGGCTGTCGGGTGAGGCGCTGGTGATGGATCCCCCTGCGATCATCATCGCACCCGACGGCCCGAGCCGCGGCGCGGCGATGCGCCGCGCGCTGCTGAAGGATACCCGCCATGCGTGGTTCGCGCGCGACCTCATCAATTGCGGCGGCCCGGTGATCGTGCCCGCGCTGCGCCGCCTCGCCGCGATCCGGGCGACGCTATCATGAGCCGCGCGGTCAAACTCGCGCTGCTCGCCGGGCTCGTCACGCTGCTGTTCCTCGCCTCGCTGCTGTGCGGCAAGGTCTGGGTGCCGCCCGCGGCCCTCTTCAGCGACGATCCGCGCTGGTGGATCATCCTCCAGTTGCGCCTGCCGCGCGCGGTGCTCGGCCTCGTGCTGGGCGCGGGGCTCGGCCTGTCGGGCGCGGTGTTGCAAGGCTATCTGCGCAACCCGCTGGCGGACCCCGCCGTGCTGGGGGTATCCTCGGTCGCGGCGCTGGGCGCGGTCGCCGCGATCGTGGCGGGGATCGCCACCGGGCCGATCGTCTTTGCCTGCGCCATGCTCGGTGCAGGGCTCGCGATGGCGCTGCTGGTGGCGCTCACCTGGCGCTCGCCGGGCACCGTCACCTTCGTTCTCGCCGGCACCGTGCTGACGAGCTTCGCCGGCGCGCTCACCGCCTTTCTCATCTCGATCGCGCCCAATCCCTATGCGGTGGCGGAGGTGATCGACTGGATCATGGGCGCGCTCACCGATCGCGGCTGGGGCGACGTCGCGATGGCGGTGCCGCCGATGCTGGCGGGCGGCGTGCTGCTGCTGCTGACCGGCACCGCGCTCGACGCGCTGTCGCTGGGCGAGGCGGCGGCGCATTCGCTGGGCGTCCGGCTGGGGCGGGTGCGTGCGCTCGTCATGCTCGGCACCGGGCTGGTCGTGGGCGCGGGGGTCGCGGTGACGGGCGTGGTCGGGTTCGTCGGACTGGTGGTGCCGCATCTGCTGCGGCCGGTGTTCGGGCATCGGCCGGGCGGGTTGCTGCTCCCGTCCGCACTCGGCGGCGCGGCGCTGGTGCTGGCCGCCGACAGCCTCGTCCGGCTCACGCCCGGCGCGGGCGAGGTGCGGCTGGGCGCCGCGATGGCGCTCATCGGGGCGCCGTTCTTCCTGACGCTGCTGGTGCGATCGCGGGGGGCGTCATGGAACTGACCGGCGGCGAACTGCGGATCGAGGCGCTCGGCGTGACGCTCGGCCGGCGGCCGGTGCTGCACGACGTGTCCGCCATCCTGCGGCCGGGCCGGCTCACCGCGATCCTGGGACCGAACGGCGCGGGCAAGAGCACGCTCGTCAAGGCCGCCGCGGCGCTGATCCCCGCAGCCGCCGGCCGGGTGCGGATCGGCGACGAGGACGTGGCCCGGCTCGACCCGCGCGACCGCGCCCGCCGGATCGGCTATCTGCCGCAAGAGGCGACGGTGCACTGGAACGTCGCGGCGCGCGACGTGGTGGCGCTCGGCCGGCTGCCGTATCGCAGCCCGCACGCCGCGCCCTCGACCGACGACCGCGCCGCGGTGGAACGCGCGATGGCGGATACGGTCACGCTCTCCCTGGCCGATCGGCCGGTGAACGAACTGTCGGGTGGCGAGCGCGCGCGCGTGCTGCTGGCGCGCGTGCTGGCGGGGCGCCCGCGCTGGCTGCTGGTGGACGAGCCGCTCGCCAGCCTCGATCCCGCGCACCGGTTCGATCTGGTCGACCGGCTGAAGGCCGCGGCGGCCGAGGGCGCGGGCGTGGCGATGGTGCTGCACGACCTGATGCTGGCGGCGTCGGCCGCGGACGACGTGCTGCTGTTGCAGGACGGCCGCATCGCCGCCTTCGGCCCCGCGGCCGAGGTGCTGACGCCGGCGCGCCTCGCCGCGGTGTTCGGCGTCCGCGTGGTGCCCGTCATGATCGAGGGGCGGCCGATCGGCATACCCGTCGCGCGTCTGGATCGCTGACAGCGCTCGACGGTTGTGCCAAAGGCGGCCCGACAGAGTCGGCGCGGCCGATCGGCAGGAGAGCCCGTTTGCGTATCATCGATCATTTCATCGCGGGCGCCAGTGGCGGCGTGGGCGGGCGTAGCAGCGACGTGTTCGACCCGAATACGGGGCAGGTGCAGGCGCAGGTGACGCTCGGCACCGCCGCCGATCTCGATCGCGCGGTGGCCGCGGCGCAGGCCGCGCAGCCCGGCTGGGCCGCGACCAACCCGCAGCGCCGCGCGCGCGTGATGTTCCGCTTCAAGGAACTGGTCGAGCAGAACATGGACGAGCTCGCCCGGCTCCTCAGCGCCGAACATGGCAAGGTGGTGGCGGACAGCCGCGGCGACATCCAGCGCGGGCTCGAGGTGATCGAATTCTGCTGCGGCATCCCGCACATCCTGAAGGGCGAATACACGCAGGGCGCCGGGCCCGGGATCGACGTCTATTCGATGCGCCAGCCGCTCGGTATTGGCGCCGGGATCACGCCGTTCAACTTCCCCGCGATGATCCCGCTCTGGATGTCCGGCGTCGCGATCGCGACCGGCAACGCCTTCATCCTGAAGCCCAGCGAGCGCGATCCGTCGGTGCCGGTGCGGCTGGCCGAGCTGTTCCGCGAGGCGGGGCTGCCCGAGGGCATTCTGCAGGTCGTGCACGGCGACAAGGAGATGGTCAACGCGATCCTCGATCACCCCGCGATCGCCGCGGTGAGCTTCGTCGGATCGTCCGACATCGCGCATTATGTTTATCGGCGCGGCGTCGATGCGGGCAAGCGCGTGCAGGCGATGGGCGGGGCGAAGAACCACGGCATCGTGATGCCCGATGCCGATCTCGATCAGGTGGTGGCCGATCTGTCGGGTGCGGCCTTCGGCTCGGCGGGCGAACGCTGCATGGCGCTTCCCGTGGTGGTGCCGGTCGGCGAGAAGACCGCCGAGGCGCTGCGCGAAAAGCTGATCCCCGCAATCGCCGCGCTGCGCGTGGGCGTTTCGACCGACGACGACGCGCATTACGGCCCGGTGGTGAACGCGGCGCACCGCACGCGCATCGAGAACTGGATCCAGACCGGAGTGGACGAGGGCGCCGAACTCGTCGTCGACGGGCGCGGCTTCGAACTCCAGGGGCATGAGAAGGGCTTCTTCATCGGCCCCAGCCTGTTCGATCACGTGACGCCGGCCATGAGCGCATATCGGGAGGAGATTTTCGGCCCCGTCCTCCAGATCGTCCGGGCCAGGGATTTCGAGGAGGCGGTGCGGCTGCCGAGCGAGCATCAGTACGGCAACGGCGTCGCGATCTTCACGCGCAACGGCCATGCCGCGCGCGAATTCGCCGCGCGGGTGAATGTCGGCATGGTCGGGATCAACGTGCCGATCCCGGTGCCGGTCGCCTATCACAGCTTCGGCGGGTGGAAGCGCAGCGCGTTCGGCGACACCAACCAGCACGGCATGGAGGGCGTGAAGTTCTGGACCAAGGTGAAGACCGTCACACAGCGCTGGCCCGACGGCTCGGCGCTGCCGCGCGGGTCGGAGGATGGTGGCCCGTCGCGCGTCAACGACGCCTTCGTCATCCCGACGATGGGCTGAGCGGCATGCGGATCCTTCTTCTCGCCACCGCCGCGCTGGCGCTGTCGGCCTGTTCCAAGAGCGGGTCGGGCAACAATTCCTCCGACGCGGCGCCCACCGCCATGCAGGAGCAGGTGCCGGCCAACCTCACCATGGATCCGGGCAACCAGATGGTGCCGATCGCGCAGCCTTCGCCCTCGCCGGTCGCCGGCATCCCTGCGCCGTTCCAGGGCCGCTGGGGCATGGTCGGCAAGGATTGCGTGCCCGGCCGGGGTGATGCGAAGGGGCTGATGATCGTCTCCGGCGACGCGCTCACCTTCTACGAATCGCACGCCACGATCGGCAGGGCGGACCGGCTCGCGCCGGGCAGCCTGTCGCTGAAGCTCGACTATCTGGGCGAGGGCAAGCGCTGGAGCGACACCGAGACGCTCACCCTGGTCGATCCGCAGACCTTGGTGCGCGAGGCGAAGAGTCCCGCGGGATCGTTCCGTTATTCCAGGTGCCCGAAATGACCGACCAGTTCGACCTGACCGCCGACCAGCGCGAGATCCAGGAGCTCGCGCGGCGCTTCACCGCCGACCGGATCACGCCGCACGCCGCCGAATGGGACGAAAAGCACGTTTTCCCGCGCGAGACGATCAAGGCCGCCGCCGATCTGGGCTTCGCCGCGATCTATGTCAGCGAGGAATCGGGCGGCATCGCGCTCGGGCGGATGGAGGCGGCGCTCATCATGGAGGCGATGGCCTATGGCTGCCCCTCCACCAGCGCGTTCATCTCGATCCACAACATGGCGAGCTGGATGATCGACCGGTTCGGATCGCCGACCGTGAAGGCCAAATATCTGCCCGATCTGGTGACGATGGAGCGGCTCGCCAGCTATTGCCTGACCGAGCCGTCGTCGGGTTCGGACGCGTCCGCGCTCAAGACCAAGGCGGTGCGCGACGGCGACGACTGGATCGTGACGGGCTCCAAGCAGTTCATCTCGGGCGCCGGCGAGAACGAGGTGTACGTCACCATGGTGCGCACCGGCGAGGAGGGGCCTAAGGGCATCTCCGCGCTGGTGATCGAAAAGGACATGCCCGGCGTGTCGTTCGGCGCCAACGAGCGCAAGCTCGGCTGGCACTCGCAGCCGACGCGCCAGGTGATGTTCGACGGCGTCCGCGTGCCCGGCGAGAACCTCGTAGGCGGCCTTGGCGAAGGCTTCCGGATCGCGATGATGGGGCTCGACGGGGGGCGGCTGAACATCGGCGCCTGCTCGTTGGGCGGTGCCCAGCGTTGTCTTGACGAATCCATCACTTACACGAAGTCGCGCCAGCAGTTCGGCACCAACATCGCCAACTTCCAGAACACCCAGTTCATGCTGGCGGACATGGCGACCGAGCTGGAGGCGGCGCGCGCGCTCCTCTATGTCGCCGCCGCCAAGGTGACTGCGAACGCCCCCGACAAGACGCGCTTCGCCGCCATGGCCAAGCGGCTGGCGACCGACACGGGATCCTCGGTGGTCGACCGCGCGCTGCAGCTGCACGGCGGCTATGGCTATCTGATGGACTATCCGATCGAGCGTTTCTGGCGCGACCTGCGCGTCCATTCGATCCTGGAGGGCACCAATCAGGTGATGCGGATGATCGTCGGCCGCGATCTGGTGCGCCAGTGACGCCGGACCTGATCGTCGCGCTCGATGGCCCGGTCGGCCGGATCCGGCTGAATCGTCCCAAGGCGCTGAATGCTCTCAACACGCCGATGTGCACCGGGCTGATCGAGGCGCTGGAGGCGTGGCGCGCCGATCCCGCCGTCGCGACGGTGATGATCGACCATGCCGAGGGCCGCGGCTTCTGCGCGGGCGGCGATATCCGCATGCTCGCCGCGTCGGGCGCGGGCGACGGCGCCGAGGCACGCGACTTCTTCCGCGCCGAATACCGGATGAACCACCGGCTGTTCACCTATGCGAAGCCGACCATGGCCTTCATGGACGGGATCACGATGGGTGGCGGCGTCGGCGTCGCGCTGCCCTGCCGCTATCGGATCGCGACCGAGAACACGAAATTCGCCATGCCTGAGACGGGGATCGGCCTGTTCCCCGATGTCGGCGGCGGCTGGTATCTGTCGCGGCTGCCGGGGCGGATCGGCCAGTATCTCGCGCTGACCGGCGCGCGGCTCGACGGCGCCGAATGCCACGCGCTGGGCCTGGCGACGCATTACCTCCCGGCCGCGACGCTCGACGACGCGAAGGCGCGGATCGTGGCGGGCGAGGAGGTGGCGGCCGTGCTCGCTGCGCTGGCCGTGCCGCCGCCCGAGGCCGCGATCCTCGCGCACCGCGACGACATCGACCGGCTGTTCGCGGGCGCGGTGCTCGAAGACATTCTGGCCGCGCTGGAAGCGGATGCCGGCGACTTTGCGCGCGCGACGCTCGCGACGCTGCGCACCAAATCGCCCCAGGCGATGAAGGTCAGCCTGAAGTTGCTGCTCGACGGGCACGCTATGGCGACGTTCGAGGACGAGATGCGCCAGGAATATGCGGTCGCCACGCGCGTCGTGCAGCGGCCCGATTTCATCGAGGGCGTGCGCGCGGTGATCCTCGACAAGGACCATGCGCCGCGCTGGAGCCCGGCGACGCCGGAGGGCGTGAGCGATCATGCGATCGACCGCATCTTCGCGCCCTTGCCCGAGGATCAGGCGTGGACGCCGGTATGAAGGACCCGAATCATGGCTGATTACGAAACGCTGCTGGTGGAGCGACGCGGACGGGTGACGCTCGTCACGCTCAACCGGCCGCAGGCGCTCAACGCGCTCAATTCGCAGTTGCTGGCCGATCTGCTCGCGGTGATGGCGGATTACGATGCGGACCCCGAACAGGGCTGCGCGGTCGTCACCGGATCGGCGAAGGCGTTCGCGGCCGGCGCCGACATCAAGGAGATGCAGGCGCAAGGCTTCGCCGACATGTACGGCCATGACTTCTTCGCCGGATGGGACCGGTTCGCGCGGACGCGCAAGCCGGTGATCGCGGCGGTGGCGGGCTATGCGCTGGGCGGCGGTTGCGAGCTGGCGATGATGTGCGACTTCATCCTCGCCGCCGACAGCGCGAAATTCGGCCAGCCCGAGATCAAGCTGGCGGTCTCGCCCGGCATGGGCGGATCGCAGCGGCTGACGCGCGCGGTCGGCAAGGCCAAGGCGATGGAGATGTGCCTCACCGGGCGGATGATGGACGCGGCCGAAGCCGAGCGTGCGGGCCTCGTCAGCCGGATCGTTGCGGCGGACGGTCTGGTGGAGGAGGCGGTGAAGACCGCCGCCGCGATCGCCGGGATGGCGCCGCTCGCCGTGCTCGCCAACAAGGAGATGGTCAACGCCGCCTTCGAGGGCGGGTTGGCGATGGGTGTGCAGTTCGAGCGTCGGCTGTTTCACGGCCTGTTCGGCAGCGCCGACCAGAGCGAGGGCATGGCGGCGTTCGTCGAAAAGCGGCCGGGCAACTGGTCGGGACAGTGATGGAGTAGGGTGATGGCACGCGTCGGGTTCATCGGTCTGGGCAATATGGGCGGCGGCATGGCCGCCAATCTGGCGAAGAGGGGGCATGACGTCCGCGCCTTCGATCTGTCGGCGGCGGCGCTCGACAAGGCCAGGGCGGCGGGCTGCCTGCCGGTGACGTCCGCTGCCGAGGCGGTGGACGGCGCCGAGGCGGTGGTGACGATGCTGCCGGCGGGCACGCATGTCGAGCAGGTGTACCGCGAGCAGGTGTTCGCATCCGCGCCTGTATCGGCCATCCTGATCGACTGTTCGACGATCGACGTGGCGACCGCCCGTCAGGTGGGCGAGGCCGCGCAGGCGGCCGGGTTCGCGATGGTCGACGCGCCCGTCTCGGGCGGCATCGGTGCGGCGGCGGCGGGCACGCTCACCTTCATGGTGGGCGGCAGCGCACAGGGGTTCGAACGCGCGCAGCCATTCCTCGCCGACATGGGCAAGGCGGTGATCCATGCCGGTGCGGGTGGTGCTGGACAGGCGGCGAAGATCTGCAACAACATGCTGCTCGGCGCGACGATGGTGGCGACGTGCGAGGCGTTCCTGCTCGCGCAGCGGCTCGGGCTCGATCCGCGCACCTTCTACGATATCTCCTCGGTCAGTTCGGGCCAGAGCTGGTCGATGACGAGCTATGCGCCGCTGCCGGGCGTCGGACCCGATACGCCGGCGGACCATGATTACCAGGGCGGCTTCGCGGCGGCCTTGATGCTGAAGGATCTGCGCCTCGCGATGGAGGCGGCGCGCGACGCGAGCCTCGACGCGCCGATGGGCAAGCGGGCGACCGAACTCTACGAGGCATTCGCCGGCATGGGCGAGGGGGGCACCGATTTCTCGGGCATCATCCGCATGCTCGGCGCGTGAGGGTCAGGTGACCGCCAGCCGCTCGGCATAGGCGGGGTCGCGCCAGCTTTCATCGGCAATCACCGTCTTCAGCAGTTCGCCCGCGCGCCACACGTCGGCATGCGACAGATAGAGCGGCGTGAAACCGAGCCGCAGGATGTCGGGTGCGCGAAAATCGCCGATGACGCCGCGGGCGATCAGCGCTTGCGTCAATTCATAGGCATGGGCGTGGCGGAAGCTGATATGGCTGCCGCGCCTGGCCGGGTCGCTGGCGGTCACGCATTCGAGGCCTGCCGCCGCACCCGCCTCGGCCATGATCGTCCACAGCGCCGCGCTTTTCGCCCAAAGCGCATTCCGGTCGAGATCGGCCCATAGGTCCAGCCCAGCCTCCAGCGCCGTCATGGCGAGGATGGGGGGCGTGCCGGCGAGCCAGCGGGTCATGCCGGGTGCGGGGCGATAGCCGTCTTCGAACGCGAAGGGCGCGGCATGGCCCATCCAGCCCGAGAGCGGGCTGGCCAGTCGCTCCTGCCACCGTTTGGCGACATAGAGGAAGGCTGGCGCCCCGGGGCCGCCGTTCAGATATTTGTAGGTGCACCCGACCGCCAGGTCCGCACCGGCACCGCCCAGATCCACCGGCACCGCGCCGACGCTGTGGCTCAGATCCCAGAGCATCAGCGCGCCGGCATCGTGCGCGGCGCGCGTCCAGTGCGCCATGTCGAAGCGATCGGCGGTCTTGTAGTGGACATGGGTGAGCATCAGCACCGCGGTCTCATCATCGAGCGCCGCCGCGAGATCGGCACGCGCGACGATCCTGAGCCTGGCGCCGGGCACGCACGCCACCGCGCCCTCGGCGATGTGCAGGTCGGTCGGGAAATTGCCCGCCTCGCTCACCACGGTCCGGCGCGTGGACGAGACGCGGAGTGCCGCGACCAGCGTCTTGAAGAGGTTGGCCGAGGTGGAATCGCCGACGATCACCTCGTCCGGCGCGGCACCGATCAATGGGGCGATCTTGCCGCCGAGCCGCTGGGGCGCGTCGATCCATCCCTCGTTCCAACTGCGGATCAGCCGATCGCCCCAGGCGCGCGCTGCCGTGTCGGCAAGCGCCGCCGGGGTGGCGCGGGGCAAGGGGCCGAGCGAATTGCCGTCGAGATAGATGACGCCCTTGGGCAGCGCGAAGCGATCGCGATAGGCGGCGAGCGGATCGGCGGCGTCGCGGGTGCGGGCCTGTTCGAGCGTGGTCACTGGCCGTCCTTCCGCGGATCGAGCGCGGCCACGATCAGCCGCTTTGCTTCGGCCCACGCCGCCGTTTCGGGTGCGATCAGTTCGACATGGCCGGTCTGCGCAACGGTGTGGAGCGCGACGCGGTCGCCGGCTGTCGCCGCCTGTGCGACATAGCCGGTGGCCAGGCGATAGGGGATGATCCGGTCCTCGCGCCCGTTGACCAGATCCTGCGGCACGCCGAGCGGCAGCAGGCGGGGGACGGAGGTGTCCGCATAAGGATCGGCGCGGCCGATTCCGACCAGCTTGCCGACCACGTCGGTGCCGCAGCCATTGTCGGGGCTGGCGGCGGTCGCCTCCAGATCGGGCAGTCCGCCCAGGCTGACGACATGCGCGATCGGCAAGGGATTCGCGGCGTGAAGCGGGCTGGCGGCGGGGATGTGCCGACGCCCTGCCAGCCAGAGCGCCAAATGACCGCCTGCCGAATGGCCGACCGCGACGACGCGGCGCGTGTCGAGGTGGAAGCGCGCCGCGTCCGCCCGCAGCCGGTCCGCGGCGGCCGCGACGTCGGCAAAGGTGCCGGGATAGCCGCCGCCGGTGCGATCGACGCCGCGATAATCGATGTTCCACACCGCGATGCCGCTGCGCCGCAGATCGGCGGCGATCCAGTTCATCAGGCTTCGGTCGGCGATGCTGGTCGTCCAGCAGCCGCCATGCACCATCAGCACCACGGGATGCGGACCTGCGCCCGCGGGAAGCCACATATCGACCTTCTGCATCTGGTCGACGCCATAGGCGATCGTGGCGTCGGGCACGGGCTTTGCCCGCCCGACCAGATCGGGCCAGGTGAGCGGCGTGAACGGGGCGGCGGCCATGGCGGGACTCGGGAGCAGGAGGGCGGACGCGAACAGCGCGATAAGTTGGCAAAGGTGCCGCGCAGAGCGCGTGTTCGGGCGGGCAGGGGGATGGTTGTCGTGCATCGCCAACACCCTGGCAGATGCCGAGGCGAGAGGACAGGCGGGATGACAAAACGGGAACGACCATGCTATCGCCGATCCCGACGATGGCCAGCGACTTCAAAGACCCTTTCGACGCGATCGTGGATGCGCCCTTCGACAGCGCGCTGAGCGAACGCTATCTCGTCTATGCGCTGTCCACCATCACCGCGCGGTCGCTGCCCGATGTGCGCGATGGTCTCAAGCCCGTCCACCGGCGGCTGCTATGGGCGATGCGGCTGCTGAAGCTCGATCCGGCGCAAGGCTACAAGAAATGCGCGCGCGTCGTGGGCGACGTGATCGGCAAATACCATCCGCATGGCGACCAGTCGGTCTATGATGCGATGGTGCGGCTCGCGCAGGATTTTGCGCTGCGCTACCCGCTCGTCGACGGACAGGGCAATTTCGGCAATATCGACGGCGATAATGCCGCGGCCTATCGCTATACCGAGGCGCGGCTGACTCAGGTCGCGATGGACCTGATGGACGGCCTCGACGAAGAGGCGGTCGATTATCGCCCCACCTACAATGGCGAGGAGCAGGAGCCCGAGCTGTTCCCGGGCCTGTTCCCCAATCTGCTCGCAAACGGCGCCGCCGGGATCGCGGTGGGCATGGCGACCAACATTCCGCCGCACAACGCCGCCGAGCTGCTGGAGGCCGCGATCCTGCTGGTCGACACGCCCGAGGCGGACGACGACGCGATCCTGGCGCATGTGAAGGGCCCCGACTTCCCGACCGGCGGGCTGGTGGTGGATCCGCCCGCGGTGATCCGCGAAAGCTATGTCACCGGGCGTGGTGGCTTTCGCGTCCGTGCGCGATGGACGATCGAGCGCGAAAAGGGCGGCGGCTGGCAGGTCGTGGTGAGCGAGATCCCGTATGGCGTGCAGAAGGGCAAGCTGATCGAGCAGATCGCCGGGCTCATCAACGACAAGAAATTCCCGATTCTGGCCGATGTGCGCGACGAATCGGATGCGGTGGTGCGGATCGTGCTGGAGCCGCGCAGCCGCACCGTGGACGCGGGCGTGCTGATGGACGGGCTGTTCCGCCTGTCCGATCTCGAGACGCGGATCAGCCTGAACCTCAACGTGCTCGACAAGGACCGCACCCCGCGCGTGATGTCGCTGCGCGAGGCGCTGGCGGCGTGGACCGAGCACCAGTTCGTCGTCCTGCGGCGACGCACCGAGCATCGGCTGGCCAAGATCGCCGACCGGATCGAGCTGCTCGACGGCTATCTGATCGCTTATCTCAACCTCGATCGGATCATCGAGATCATCCGCACCGAGGACGAGCCTAAGCAGGTGATGATGGCCGAGTTCGGCCTGACCGATCGCCAGGCCGAGGCCATCCTTAATATGCGGCTGCGTTCGCTTCGCCGGCTGGAGGAGTTCGAGATCCGCGGCGAGCGCGACAAGCTCGACAAGGAACAGGCCGCACTGACCGCGCTGCTGGCGGACCCCAAGAAGCAGCGCGCGCGCATGAAGCGCGATCTGGCCAAGATCCGCGATCGTTACGGGCCGGAGACGCCGCTCGGCCGGCGGCGCACGGGGATCGAGGAAGCGGCGCCCACGCGCGACATCCCGCTGGAGGCGATGATCGAACGCGAGCCGATCACCGTGATCCTGTCGCAGCGCGGATGGATCCGGGCGCTGCGCGGCCATGCCGATCTCGCCGCCTCGGATGCCGCGAAGTTCAAGGAAGGCGATGGCCCCGCCTTCGCGTTTCACGCGCAGACGACCGACAAGATCCTGCTCGCTGCCGAGAATGGCCGCTTCTTCACGCTGGGCGCGGACCGGCTGCCGGGCGGGCGCGGCTTCGGCGAGCCGGTGCGCGCGATGATCGATCTGGATGGCGGGATCGGGATCGTCGCGCTGATGCCGGCCACCAAGGTGCAGCGGTTGCTGGTGGTGGCGAGCGACGGCCGCGGTTTCCTCGTGCCCGTCGCCGACGTGCTGGCCGAGACGCGCAAGGGCAAGACGGTCGTCACGCCGCGCGCGGGCGCGGTGCTGAAGGTGGTGCGGCCGGTATCGCCCGCGCATGATTACGTGGCGGCGATCGGGGACAACCGGCGAATGCTGGTGTTCCCCCTGAACGAATTGATCGAGCTTTCGCGTGGGCAGGGCGTGCAGTTGCAACGCTATCGCGACGCCAGCCTGTCGGATGCGATCACCTTCGTCTTCGCCGAGGGGTTGAGCTGGCCGATGGGCGGCGACAGCGGGCGGACGCGCACCGAAAGCGACCTCGGCCTGTGGCGCGCGGCGCGCGGCGCGGCGGGGCGGATGCCGCCCAACGGCTTCCCGCGGGACAATCGTTTTCAGTAATTCGTCGGGGCTTCCGGGGGTCTGCTTTAGAGAGGATTAACGAAGCGACGTTATTGCTTTGGGACAATGACCGTCGCTCTTTCCTCGATACACGCCGCGATGCTGGCGGACGATTCGACCGTGAAGAGCACGATCGAACTCGTTCCGATCCCGGCGATGGTGGTCGCGCGCGCGGTGCCGACGCTGGTGATCGTGGCGGCCAACCGCGCATCGCGGATCGCGGGGTTCGATGCCGCCGAAGGCGCGATGCTGTTCCACGCGCTGGGCGAACGGATCGAGCGGTTCCTGGATGGCACGGCGCCGGCGATCGAATTTCCCTGGAGCGTCGGCGAGGCGATCGAATCGCGCTATTATCAGGTTACGATCTCGCGATCGCCCTTCTGCCCGGCGGGACGCTGCGCGGTGATGATGGTCGATCAGACGTCGCAACGCCACACCGAACGCAGCCTGCGGCGCGAGATGACCACCGACAGCCTGACCGGGCTGCCGAATCGCGAAGGCTTCGGCAACCTGATCGAGGAAGTGTATGCCGACCGCGCGCATCACGCGGTGCTGGTGATCGATCTCGATCGGTTCGGCCAGCTCAACGCCTGTCTCGGCGGGCTGGTCGGCGACGAGCTGCTCATCACGGTCGCCCGGCGGATCAAAGGCACGCTTCGCGCCTGCGACATGCTCGCGCGGATCGGCGGCGACGAATTCGGCATCCTGATGGCGCTCGACGACCATCCGGACGATGCGCATCAACTGGCGACGCGAATCCAGCGCTCGCTCTCCGCACCGTTCCGTCTGACCGATTTCGAGATCAGCGTCGAATGCTCGATCGGCATCGCTTTCGGTTCCGACGAGGGTGACGATGCCGAGGAGATGATCCGCCACGCGCAATTCGCGGTGAAGCGCGCCAAGGTCAGCGGTAAATCCGAATCCTACCAGCCCCAGGCCTTCGTGATCGCGCGCGAACAGTTCGGCATGGAGACCCAGTTGCGCCGTGCGATCGAGGAACGCCGGCTGCGGCTGACCTATCAGCCGATCCGCGATCTCTCGAGCGGGCGGATCGTCTCGTTCGAGGCGCTCGCGCGCTGGACCGGGCTCGACGGCCAGGATCACGATCCCTCGCGCTTCATCGCGGTGGCCGAGGAATCGGGGCTGATCGTTCCGCTCGGCCGCTGGGCTTTCGACGAGGCGGCGCGGACGCTTGCGGGATGGGACAAGGCGGCCGGCGGCGATTGCGGGGTCAAGGTGGCGGTGAACCTCTCCGCGATTCAGTTGCAGCGCGATACGATCGCTTCCGTCATCGAAAGCGCGCTGACCGCAACCGGTCTGTCGGGCGAGCGCTTCACGCTCGAACTGACCGAGAGCGCGATCGTCACCGATCCCGACCGGATCGCCGGCACGATGCGCGCGCTGAAGACACTCGGCACCACGCTCGCGATGGACGATTTCGGCACCGGCTATTCCAACCTGGCGATGCTGCAGAAGTTGCCGATCGACATTCTGAAGATCGACCGCAGCTTCGTGACGGGCATGCTGGCGGACCGCGACAAGGTGGCGATCGTGCGCGCGGTGCTGAGCCTTGCCCAGGCGCTCGGCATGAAGACCACCGCCGAGGGGATCGAGACGATCGAACTCGAGCACACGCTGGCCGCGATGGGCTGCACCTATGGGCAGGGCTATCTCTATGCCCGGCCGCTGGAGCCGGACGCGGCCTATGCGCTGATCGCGCGCAGCGCCTGAGCGACCGCGTCGTCGGCGATTGCCGCGGTGCGCGCCGCATCGGGAAAGCCCTCGGCGATCCACCGGGTCTCGATCGCGCGCAGCGTGGCGGCAACCTGCGGCCCCTTGCGCAGCCCGCGTTCGACCAGCGCACCGCCCGCGATCGGCAGCGTGGGCGGCGTCCAGCCGATGATGGCGCGCGGATCCTCGCCCGCCAGCAACAGGCGGTCGACCGCGCTCGTCTCGCCGGCGCGATAGGCGAGCCCAGGGGGCCCTTCGCTGCCGATGCCGGTGCCGGCCGCCACCAGCCGCTTGCGGTTGGCGTTGGAGAGCTTCAGCCGCGCCGCCACGCCATCGGCCTGGGCGGGCGGCAGGATCGCGGCAAGGCGCCGGATCGGATCGGGCGCGACTCCCGCCGCGTGCTCGCGCGCGGCCAGCGCGGCGAGGCGTTCGACGCCCGCCGCGTCGATCTCGGGCAGCACCGCGCGCAGGATGCCCTGTTCCACCATCAGCCCGATCACCGGCACCGCGGCGGGCGCGACCAGCAGCTTCAGCATCTCGCTCGCGATCCGTTCGCGCGACAGCGCCATCAGGTCGTTCGCGCGCAGCCGGCAGGCCTCCAGGCCCGCAGCATCCACCGCATCGCCGAAGCGCGCATGGAAGCGGAAGAAGCGCAGGATGCGCAGATGATCCTCTGCGATGCGCTGCAGCGGATCACCGATGAAGCGGACGCGGCGCGCGGCGAGATCGTCCAGTCCGCCGAAATAATCGGTCACCGCGCCAGTCGCCGGATCGGCATAGAGCGCGTTGATCGCGAAATCGCGGCGTGCGGCATCCTCGCGCCAATCGTCGCTGAACGCGACCACGGCGTGCCGGCCGTCGGTGGCGACATCCCGGCGCAGCGTCGTCACCTCCACCGGCCCCGATTCGAGGATCGCGGTGACGGTGCCGTGCGCGATCCCGGTCGGTGCCGCGCGGATGCGGGCCGCGCGCAGCCGGTCGAGCACGTCGTCGGGCAGCAGCCGCGTCGCCAGGTCGATGTCCTGCACGTCGAGGCCGCCCCCGAGGCCCAGCAGCGTATCGCGCACCGCGCCGCCGACGATCCGGGTCATGCCCTGATCCGCGCCCAGCGTGCGCGCAAGCTCGGCCAGTCCGGCGCGATCGCGCCATGGGGCGGGGGGTAGCGTCACGCCCATCGCAGCCGCCGCGCCAGGTTGACGATCATCGCCGCGGTCGCGCCCCAGATCCGGCGGTCGCCCCAGGTGATCTCGTAATAATGCCGCTCCCGGCCCTGCCATTCGACCGCGGCCTCGACATGGTTCGCCTCGTCCAGCAGGAAATCGAGCGGCACCTCAAACACGCCGGCCACCTCGGCGGCGCTCGGCACATAGGGGAAATCGGGGGGCACGATGCCGATCACCGGCGTCACCGCGAAGCCCGTGCCGGTGCGATACCGGTCGGCGATGCCGATCACCTGCACGCGCTCGGATGGCAGGCCGATTTCCTCGTGCGCCTCGCGCAGCGCGGCCTCGATCGGGCCGGCGTCGGTCGCGTCGATCCGGCCGCCGGGAAAGGCGATCTGCCCGGCATGGCGGCGCAGCGTATCGGTGCGCTGCGTCAGGATCAGGCCGGGCGACGCGCGATCGGTGACGGGCACGAGCACGGCGGCGGGCAGCAGCGTCTCGCCGCCACGCAGGTCGAGATCGTGCGAATCGGCGGTCAGCAGCACCGCGCCCGTCTCGCCATGCTCCAGCGCATGCGCCAGCCGCTGCGCCAGCATCACGGACGGACCGGGAAGAAGGCGCCGTCGCTCCAGATGCCGGGTTCCGCTTCGCCCCCGGCGCCATGGTCCGTGCCGCCGCCGGCGGCGATCGCACGTTCGGCGAGTTCGTAATAGACCGGCCGCGCGACCAGCGCCTCCATCCCGCCGCGGACGTGGAGATAGGGGCGGGGGCCGTCCTCGCCATCGGCGAAGCGCAGCGCATGCGCGGGGCCCGCGGTGACGAGATCGCCGGTGTTGAGCCGGAACGCGAGCCGCGCGTCCCGGCCCTCGCCGTCCGCCTTCATCTCGACCGCGACGAAGGGCGCGTCGTCCACCGCGATGTCGAGCTTTTCGACCGGGGTGACGAGCACGTAACGCCCGTCCGCCTCGCGCCGCAGGATCGTGGAGAACAGCCGCACCATCGCCTCGCGCCCGATCGGCGTTCCCTGGTGATACCAGGTGCCGTCGCGCGCGATCCGCATCTCGCTGTCGCCGCAGTGGGTGGGGTTCCATTTGTCGACCGGTGGCAGCTTCGCCTCGGCGGCGAGCCGCGCGATCTCGGCGAGGCTGAGGGTGGCGAGATCGGGGATGGCATCCATCGGCATGCGTCGCAGGTAGGCGCGGGGGCGGGGCACGTAAAGCGCCCAGCGGCGGGGTGCTCAGGCGGGCCCCAGCATCCCGGCGGCATCGGGCACGCCGGCCCCCCGCGCCAGCAGTCGGCGCATCTCGACCGGACCTGGCAGCCGCCAAGCGCCGGTGCGATCGGCGGTGAAGCCGAAGAAGCGACCATAATATTCCGGGTCGCCGATCAGCATCAGCGCGTCGAGGCCCTGCGCATCCGCGGCCTCCAGCGCGTGCGTCATCAGGGCACGGCCGATACCGCCCTGCTGCCAGCGCGGCTCGACCGCGACCGGGCCGACCATCACCAGCGGCACCGCGACGCCCGCATCGGTGGCCAAGCGGATCGGCCAGCACTGGATCGTGCCGACGAGCGCGCCCTGGTCGATCGCGGCGAAGCTGAGCGCGGGGATCGCCGCGCCGCTGCCGCGCACCCGGTACGCCGTGCGCTGGTGGCGATCGAGTCCGAAGGCGTGATCGAGCAGCGCTTCGACGGCGATCGGCGCGACGTGCGACAAGGGCTGAAAATCGGTCACCGGCTTCCCCTGCCGGCGTGGACACAGCCGGCCGCGCGCCTTACCCCGCGCGGGCGACAGCGCAAGGGGAGCGATGGATGAAACTCTATGATGCCGCCTGGGCCCCGTCGCCTCGGCGGGTGCGCATCGTGCTGGCCGAAAAGGACATCGCCGTTCCCCGCATCGCGATCGACCTGCGCGCGGGCGAACAGCTCGGCCAGGCCTATCTGGCGATCAACCCGCGCGGCACGGTGCCCGCGCTGCTGCTCGACGATGGCGAGCTGATCGCCGATTCGGTCGCGATCTGCCGCTATTTCGAGGCCTTGCAGCCCGCCCCGCCGATGTTCGGGACAACGCCGCGCGACGTGGCGGCGATCGAGGGCTGGACGCGGCGGATCGAGCAGGATGGCTATGCCGCCGCGGTCTATGCGTTCCGTAACGGCAACCCCGCCTTCGAGGGGCGGGCGATCCCCGGCAAATGGCCGCCGATCGCGCGCCTGCCCGAACTCGCGGCGCGCGCGGGCGTGATGTGGGCGGTGTTCGTCGACGCGCTCGACGCGCATCTGGCCGATCGCGAATGGATCGCGACCGATCGCTACACCTTCGCCGACGTGAGCGCGCTGGTCGCGATCGATTTTGCGCGCGCGGCGCGGCTGATGGTGCCCGACGCCGCCGCGAACCTGGGGCGCTGGCATGCGGCGGCGAGCGCGCGGCCGAGTGCGGCGGCCTGACGCTTCCTTCGCCCGCCGTCTCTGCTAAGGCGCGCGGCATGGACGATACCCTGCAACTGGACGTGCACGACATCGAGGTGCCGGTGCTGACCGGCATCTATTCGGAGGAGACGCACCTGCCGCAGCCGCTGCGCATCTCGCTGACGGTGGATCTCGCCTGCCCGCCGGCCTTCGCGCCCGACACGCCGCTATCGGCCTCGAAGAACTATCTCGATCTGAAGCATGCCGCGACGACCGCGCTGCCGGTCGGCGTGCACTTCACGCTGATCGAGGGCGTGGCGGATCATATCTGCGAGACGCTGTTTCTCCAGGATGCGCGCGTGCTGCGGGTGAAGGTGAAGATCGTGAAGCTCGCGATTTCCGAAAACGGCGAATCGATCGGCATCACGCTGGTGCGCCACCGGCGATGAGTGTGGCGGTACTGGCGCCCGCCGACGATATCGTGCCGCTGGTGCGCGGCGCCTCGGGCGAGGCGCTCACCATCGTGATCGCGCCCGGCCGCGATCGGCTGGCGCTGGCGCTGGCGCTCGCCGCCCTGCCGCCGCTCGCGATCGAGCGGGCGCCGATGCGCGTCAACGCGGTGCTGCCGCGCCCCGGCGCCGGGCCTGTCGATGTGGAGGCGGCGACGCGCTTTCTCGAACGCGCGGTATCGACGACGGGGCAGGTGCTCGAGATCGGCTGAGATCAGCCCCGGGGCGGCTGGCTGCGCGCGCAGGGACCCAGCGTTTCGATCACGAACCGGTAATCCGCGCGCGCCGAATCGGCGTCCGCGGGGGAGAGCGTGGCGGTGCTGTGATCGGGCAGCGTTGCCGGCAGGGTGCAGGCGAGCCGATACCAGAGCAGCGTTTCGGGCGCGGGCGCCGCGGCGGCTTCGTCGACGATCTCGCTTAGCGCCACCGCGAAGCGCGGCCGCTCGCCCGGCCGGCGCAGCACCGACAGCGAAACGGGGCGGCCGTCCGCCGTCGTCAGGAACACCTGCGTCTCGCCCTCGCCGGGCAGCGCCCCCGCCACATAAAAGGCGTTGCCCACCCCGGTGATGACCGGCGGCGCATCGGCGGCGAGCGTCGCGCGGGCGATCGTGCGCACGCGCGAGTCGAGCTCGGGAGCCCAGTCGCGCTGCGCCTCGGGGCCGACGAGCTGGAGCTGGCCCGGCGTCGCAGCGACGGACCGCGCGAACAGCAGCACGCGCGCCTTCTTGAACTTCGGCAGGCGGCCACCGGGATCGGGCGCGACGTCGAGCAGGTAGCCGATCCGGGCGGGCATGTCGGTGGGGCCGCGCAGCAGCGCCAGCACATCGGCCTCCACATATAGTCGGACCATATTCGGGGCGAGCCCGGTGGCCTCCGCGCCCTTGATCCGCGTGGTCGACCGGATCGTGGCGTCCGCGATCACCGGTGCGGCCAGCACCAGATCGGCCAGATCGGCATACCCGATCCGCGAATGTTCAGTATCGGCGGGCACTTGCGCGCCGGCGGCGCTTGGCGCGGCGATCGCGACCAGCGACAGGGCGAGGATGAGGCGGGCATGGCGGCGGGGTCGGGCGGCGGTCATGCCCTCCCGGCTACGCCTTTTGATCTGAATGTTACAGAAACAAGTTGGCGCCGGGGCGATTGAACGTTTGTTGCGCCGACAAAGCGTTTGCGTGTCGGATAACGTAACGGTAGGACTCGGGCACTGCGCGGGGCCCCGAGGCCTCGGTGACAGACGGTTGGAAGCCTCCCGACGCTCCGGCGGAGGGGCCAGTCGTTGCAATTAGGGAGTGTCATTGCCGAATGGCTTATACTGACCAGAAGATGTCCGGGGGCAAGGTGACCGCGATCGTGATCGTGGTCCTGATCCATGTCGCCTTGGGCTACGCTTTCATTACTGGTCTTGCATACCAGTATATCAAGAAGACGACGGAGAAGCTGAATACGTTCGACGTGGCGCCGCCGCCGCCGCCGCCGCCCGACGTTCCACCGCCGCCGCCTCCGCCCAACCAGCCGAACCTGCCGCCGCCGCCCACCACGGTGGTGTCGCCGCCGCCGATCGTGCCGCCCACCGCGACGTTCACGATGCAGACGACGCCGGTGATCCCGCCGAGCCAGCCGGTTGCGCCCCCCGCACCGCCGGCTCCGCCGAACCCCCCGGCACCCCCGGTGCGTGTGGTGTCGCAGGCGGCCGTGGCCAAGGGCAATCCGGGCCAGTATTTCGGGCCGGATGCCTATCCGCCTGCAGCCCAGCGTGCCGAGGCACAGGGCCGCGTTGTGGCGAAGCTCACGATTGGCACCGATGGTCGCGTGACCGACTGCACGGTTACGTCGTCGAGCGGCAATAGCGATCTCGACAACACCACCTGCCGGATCGCGAAGCAGAAGGTGCGGTATACACCGGCGAAGGACGAGAGCGGCGCCGCGATCGCTTCGACCACGACGTTGCCGGTGCGTTGGGTCCTCCCGAAGGACTGATTGTCGAACATTCAGATCGTCTCATCTTTTAGCGATTGGTTCAGAAGGAAAACTCGATGATGCTCATTTCCATTCTCGCCGCGGGCGGCGAAGCGGCCGCCAAGGGTGCCAGCCCCTACGGCCTCCAGCAGTCGCTCCGCGAAGGCGGCCTGATTTCGCAGACCGTGTTCAGCATCCTGGTGCTGATGTCGATCGTGTCGTTTTACATCCTCTTCTCGAAGCTGTTCGAGCAGCAGAAGATCATGAACCAGGCCAAGCGCGTGCGTCAGGGCTTCTGGAACGCGAACTCGCTGCACGAGGGTGCGGCCAAGCTCGACAAGAACTCGGCCTACAAGCAGATCGTCGACGACGGTCTCGCCGCGCAGGCGCAGCATGCCAAGCTGACCGATCCGGTCGAGGCGCATGACTGGCTGCATGGTTCGCTCGCCCGTTCGGAAGCGGCGATCAACTCGAAGCTGGGCGGCGGTCTCGCCTTCCTCGCGACGGTCGGTTCGGTCGCACCGTTCATCGGCCTGTTCGGCACCGTGATCGGCATCTACCGCGCACTGGTGAAGATCGGCGCGTCGGGCTCGGGCTCGATCGACCAGGTCGCAGGCCCGGTCGGTGAGGCGCTCATCATGACCGCGCTCGGCCTGGTCGTCGCGGTTCCGGCCGTGCTCGCCTACAACTGGCTGCAGCGTCGCAACAAGTCGATCGCGGAAGACCTGTCGGCCTTCTCGAACGACGTGCTGGGCTTCCTGGCCTCGAACGGCGCGGTCCGCCCGGCGGCGCCCAACGCCCGTCCGACCAACGCCGCGACGACCAAGCCTTCGGCGACGACGACGGCCGGCCAGACCGGCGGCGTTCCGCCCCGCGCCTGAACGACCCGGCGCTCCGGGAGGACGGGCCTTGCCCGCCTCCCGGCGTACCCGCTCCGGCACCGATGCCGGTGGCTGAACGAAGATAGGATCATTCGCACATGGCGATGAGTGTTGGTGGCGACTCCACCGAAAAACCGATGTCGGACATCAACACGACGCCGCTGGTCGACGTCATGCTGGTGCTCCTCATAATCTTTCTGGTGACGGCGACCGTCGCGGTGCAGGCGGTGAAGCTGAAGCTCCCCGACGTCCGCTTCGATCCGACCACCACCAAGCCCGAAAACGTGTCGCTGTCGATCACCACCGACGATGCCGGCCAGTGTGCGGTCTACTGGAACATGACCCGCGTCTCGCATGACGAACTGCTCAACCGTGCGGTCGCCAAGCTGAAGACCGAGATCGCGCGCCAGGGCGGCGCCGGTGCCGCCGGCCTCGAACTGCCGGAAGCGCATATCCGCGGCGACGTGAACACGCCGTACAAGTGCATCGGCGGCGCGATCTACACGATGCAGAACGCCGGCTTCGCCAAGGTCGGATTCATCTCGTCTCCGCCCCCGGGCGAGGGCGTGACGCGGCTTTGAGCCCGCGTCCGTCCAGCGACATCAGGAGTAAACTAGCATGGCAATGAGTGGCGGCTCCGATGACGGCGAGCCGATGATGGAAATGAACATGACGCCGTTGATCGACGTCCTGCTCGTTTTGCTCATCATGTTCATCATCACGATCCCGATCCAGACGCATGCGGTGAAGGTCGATCTGCCGGTCAATTCCAAGAACAACCCGCCGCCGATCGATCCGCAGAAGAACAAGGTGTCGATCAGTGCGGACGGCCAGGTCGCCTGGAACGGCACCCCGGTCGACGAGGTGACCCTGCGTCAGTATCTCGACCAGACCGCGAGCATGAACCCCGAGCCCGAACTGCACTTCCAACCCGATCCGCAGGCGCGGTACGAGGTGGTCGATCGCACGCTGGCCGTGGTCAAGCGTTCGGCGATCAGCAAACTCGGCTTCATCGGCAACGAGCAATATCGCAACGACTTCTGATCCCCGGATCGAAGACGGTGCGACAGGGGGGCGGTCCAAGACGGGCCGCCCCTTTTCCGTTGGTGAAGACAGGACGCGATGAAGGCCCGCTACACTCAGCGCGTGGCGCCTGTGCGAAGAATTTCGATCATTTCGCGCTCGAACGCCTGAGGCGCCTGCGTCGCGCGGCTGAGCGTCTCGGCATCGAACGTCAGCGCGATCCGGCCGTCCGCCAGGACCACGCCCGTATCGCAGCTTGCCGCCAGCAGGCCGAGATCGTGAAGCGCGGTGACGAGCGTCAGCCCGCGCCCGACCATCGTTCGGAGCGCCGCGCGCAGATCGAACGCCGCCACGGGATCGAGCCAGTTGAACGGCTCGTCGAGGATCACCGCGTCATGGCCGCCGGCGAATGCCGCCGCGATCGCGATGCGCTGCCGCATGCCCGCGGAACAATCGCCGATCCAGCGATCGCGAAGCGCATCGAGCCCCAGCGCCGCGCGTAGCGGCTCGAGTGCCGGCCATGGGTCGCGCGCACGGCCGCCAACGAGCGCGATCAGGTCGCGCGTGCGCAGCGAATCGGGCAGGCTTTCGGCGGGCGGCAGGAACCCGAAGCGCTCCGCGCGCGCGGTGCGATCGGCGGTTCGCTCCACGCCATCCACCCGACAGGAGCCGCCTGCGGCAAAGGGCAGTCGTCCGGCGATGGCGCGCAAGAGGCTCGTCTTGCCCGATCCGTTCGCGCCGATCAGCCCGAACCACGATCCGGCCGCGATCGTCAGCGTGACGTTATGGACGACGCGCGTCCCGTCGCGATCCACCGACGCATCGTGCAGATGAAGCGCCGGGGTCATGTGAGCAGCCATGTCCGCGCCGATGCGCGACGCCCGAAACGCCAGAGCAGCGCGACGACGACCAGCGGAAGCGCGACCGGCATCGCCACGCCGACCAGCACGAGCAGCGCGCTCACGACCGAGACGAGACCATCGGCAAAGCGCCGGCGGTGGAGCCGATAGGTAAGTATGCGCAGCAGCATCAGCAGCAGGCCAGCGGCCGCCACCGCGACGATCAAGGCCGCGACCATCCCCCCGGCGATCGGCAGGCCGCCGCCCGCGCCGATCCCCGCCAGGGCCAGCGTGCCCCGGCCGCGGGTCGTGGCGATCCGGCTCCATCCCCAGCCGGCGGCGGTCTGGAACCGGATCGCCGCATCGTCCACGATCGTGAGCGCGAGCGTTGCGATCCCGGTCGCGACGGCCGCTACCGCCACGAGCATAGCGTGGCCCGATCCACCGAACCGCATCCCCAGCAGCACGAGCAGCAGCGCCGCACCGGCGGCGACCCCCGCATGCGGGCGGCCGAGCCATTCGCGCAGCCTCCGCCCGATCTTCGCGCCGCCCGGCGAGCGATGTGGAACGAAGCGATCGATCGCGCCGAACGCCATGCCGACCAGATAGCCGACCGTCGCCGGCACCAGCAGCGCCGGCCGCGCACCGAGCACCAGGATCGCGAGCGCCGCCCAGCCATACGCGTGCCAGATCGCGGAATAGCGCCAGCGGGTCGCGCGGTGCAGCGCATCTGCTGCTAGCGGGCCGTCCGTTGTGTGATGCGCGAGCCGTGCCCCGATCGACCGGGCGACGGTCGCGCCGAACAAAACACCGATACCGAAACCCACACCCGCCGCCGTCCGCCACGGCCGGTCGGCCAGCGCGCCATGCGCCGCTGCGACCGGCAGGAGCAGCAGAAGCGCCAGCAGGGCCCGATCGTGCCAGCGCGCGAACGTCGCGCGCGCGGCGTTCGCGACGATCCGCCGGTCGTAACGGAACAGGCGATCCCGATCGGGTGCCGTTCGGTCCACCGCGCCCGTCAAGCCCGGCTTACAACTTGGGCAGCGTCACGCCGCGCTGGCCCATATATTTGCCCGCGCGATCGGCATAGCTCACCTCGCAGGGTTCGTTGCCCTGCAGGAAGAGAAACTGGCACGCGCCCTCATTGGCATAGACCTTGGCGGGCAGGGGCGTGGTGTTCGAGAATTCCAGCGTCACATGCCCCTCCCAGCCGGGCTCGAGCGGGGTGACGTTCACGATGATCCCGCAGCGCGCATAGGTGGATTTGCCGAGACAGATCACGAGCACGTCGCGCGGCACGCGGAAATATTCCACGGTGCGGGCGAGCGCGAAGGAATTGGGCGGGATGATGCAGCAATCGGTCTTGCGGTCGACGAAGCTGTTGGCGGCGAAATCCTTCGGATCGACGATCGCGCTGTCGACATTGGTGAAGATCTTGAAGTCGTCCGCCACGCGCGCGTCATAGCCATAGGATGACAGGCCATAGGAAATGCAGCCGTCGCGGCGCTGCGATTCGACGAACGGCTCGATCATGCGCTGGCCGATCGCGGCCTCGCGTATCCAGCGGTCGGACAGGACGGACATGCGGTGTTCCCTTCGCCCCGTCTTTGCGGGCGCGGCGCGGCGAGGGCAAGGGGTAGGCGGCACGCGTCTGGTACGACCCGCGCAACCAATTTCGGCGCTGCGACGTTGAACGGCCGAAACAAAGGAGAACGACATGAAGAGAGCGATTGGAGTCACTGCGCTGGCGATGATGGTATCGGCCCCGATGCTCGCGCCGACATCGGCCTTCGCGCAGCGCGACGATCGCCGGTATGAGCGCGACGACCGCAATTATCGTGGCCGCGATGGCCGCCAGATCAAGTGCGGCTCGGGCAACGGCGCGGTCGGCACGATCGCAGGCGGCGTCGGTGGCGGGTTGCTCGGCAGCGCGCTGGGCGGCGGAACGCTCGGCACGATCGCGGGCGCCGGTGGCGGCGCGCTGCTCGGCCGGCATTTCGACAAGAAGAACACCGCGTCGAAGAACCGCAAGAATAACGGCTGCTGACCCAGCCGAACCGGCCCTGACGGCCGGGTGAAGGTCACTACGGAAGACGGGACGGGTCGGCAGCCATGCCGGCCCGTTTCGCCGTTCAGCCAATCCCCAGATCGCGCGGCCCGAACGCATCGGGCAGCAATGCGGACAGGCGATAGCTGGTCACCCGATTGCCCTCGGCCGCGCCGCAATGCACCGGCAGGTCGATCCCCGCCATCTGCGCCGCCTCGTTCAGCACCTGGCGGCACCGGCCGCACGGGCTGACGGGGACGAGACCGGTCGGGCGGTTCCGCGCGTCCATCGCGCCGCCGATCACGCCCACCGCGACGATCTCGCGCAGCCGCCCCGCGGCGCTGGCGGTCGCCACCGCCACCGTTTCGGCGCAGAGCGACAGGCCATAGCTCGCATTCTCGACGTTCGCGCCGGTGACGATCCCGCCGTCCGCCATCAGCAGCGCCGCCCCCACCGCGAAGCGCGAATAGGGCGCATGGGCGTTGAGAGCGGCGGTCCGTGCCGCGGCGATCAGCCGAGTCGCATCGTCGTGCAGGTCTTCACCGCTCATGGCGCCACCACATCCCAATTCACCGGTCCTTCGACGCCCTCGATCCGGCGCACGTCGTTCGCGCGCCACATCGCCCAGGGCCGCGCCGCATAGCCTGGCGAGAGGAAATCGCCCACCACCCAGACGGGACGGTGCAGCGTCTCCGACAGCGCATAGGCCGACTCGACGGGCTTCGCGATGCGCAGCAGGATCGGCTTGCGGGTATGCGCCTCGACCATCGTGGCAAAGCGCGCGAGATCGGCGACGAGCGCCTCGCGCGCCGGCCGCGCGGCGCAATCGTCGTGGAACGCGATATCAACCGCGGCGGGAAGCGCTTCGTCGTCGCGCGCCACCAGGGTGTTGAACGCGTTCGCTTGCGGCGCGGCCGGCTGGCAGAGCGAATAGACGTGCACCGCGCCGCGCCGCATCCCGGCCTCGCCGATCGCTGCCCAGTTGGCCTCGAAGGCGGAGTCGCGCCGGTCCGCGCCCGACGTCGCGACGATATAGGCGAACGCTGCGCCGTTCGCTTTCACGCTGCCCCATTCGACGGGCGGCGCATCCTCGGGCAGGTCGATCCCCTGGAAGGGGTAGCGGGCGGGCGCGGGCGCCCAATGCGTCGCCCAGCTCCACGCCGCGATTCCGGCGATGCCGATCACCGCCAGCAGCACGGCGACGCGCGCCAGGCTATAGCGATCAGCCACGGATATGGAGCACGCAAATCAGCGTGAACAGCCGCCGGGCGGTGTCGAAATCGACCGTGATCTTGCCGGCCAGCCGCTCCATCAGCAGCTCGGCCGCTTCGTTGTGGACGCCCCGCCGGGCCATATCGATCGTCTCGATCTGCTGCGGCGTGCTCGCGCGGATCGCCTGGTAATAGCTGTCGCAGATCGCGAAATAATCCTTGATCGGCCGCCGGAAGCGCCCGAGCGCCAGGACCAGAGTCTCCAGATGCGTGCCATCCTCGCGGTGCATGTGGATGCCGAGCCGCCCTTCCTCCGATTCGAGCTTGATCCGGTAGGGCCCGGCATAGCCGTCCGCCTGCGAACGCTGCGGCGCGAAATGATTGCCCTCGATCAGGTCGAAGATCGCGATTCGGCGTTCCTGGTCGATATCGGCCGAACGCCAGCCGAGGCTGCGCTCGTCGAGCTCTACGGCGATGATCCGCGGGTCGGCCATGCGCCAGCGTTAACGAAGGTCGTATCGCCTGTCACTTGTCCCGATCACGACTTATCCCCATCATTCCGTCGCGCGCGGCTTGGGGCCGGGCGCAGCCGGGGGTACAAGGCCGGGCATGGCCACTCTCGCATTCCCCACGCCTGCCGCGCCCGAGCCGCAGCAACTGCCCCGCAACGTCGAGGCGGAGGCCGCCATGCTGGGGGCGATGATGATCGACAACCGGCTGGCGGACGATGTGGTCGACCGGCTCGACCCGGCCCATTTCTTCGAGCCCGTGCACGGCCGGATCTTCGCTGCGATCAAGACGCTGCGCGGCAACGACATGCTGGCGACGCCGGTGACGCTGCGCCCGATGTTCGAGGCGGACGAGGGCATGCGCGAGCTGGGCGGCCCCGCCTATCTCGCCGGGCTGACGGGCAGCGGCGCGGGGTTGATCGGCGCGCGCCAGTTCGCGCAGCAGATCTACGATCTCGCCATGCTGCGCAGCCTGGTGAGCGTGGGCCGCACCTTGGTCGAGCGTGCGATGGACACCTCCGAAGAGGTGAACCCGCGCGCGCAGATCGAACAGGCCGAGGAGGAGCTGTTCAAGGTTTCCGCCGACGGCGGCAGCGAGAACACCGTCAAGACCTTCGCGCAGGCGACCACCGCCGCGGTGAAGATGGCGGAGCGTGCGCTCAATTCGGGCGGCAACCTGTCGGGCGTGACGACCGGCATCGACTCGATCAACGCCAAGATCGGCGGCATGCACCATAGCGATCTCATGATCCTCGCCGGCCGCCCCGGCATGGGCAAGACATCGCTCGCCACCAACATCGCGTTCAACGCAGCGCGACGCTGGATGCGCGACATGGCCGACGGGATCGCGCCCGCCGACTCGGTGGGTGCCAAGGTGGCGTTCTTCAGCCTCGAAATGTCCGCCGATCAGCTCGCGACGCGTATCCTCGCCGAACAGTCGCGGATCAGCTCGGAAAATCTGCGCATGGGCAAGATCAGCCGCCAGGAATTCGGCCAGCTCGCCGCCGCCGCCGCCGAACTCGAAAGCCTGCCGCTGTTCATCGACGATACCGGCGGGCTCAGCATCGGCGCGCTCCACACCCGCGTGCGGCGGCTGCAGCGGCGGCACAACAACGAGATCGGGCTGGTGGTGGTCGATTACCTCCAGCTTCTGACCGGTTCGGGCAAGAGCAAGGACGGCAACCGCGTGCAGGAAATCTCCGAGATCAGCCGTGGGCTCAAGACCATGGCCAAGGATCTGAACGTGCCCGTGCTGGCGCTCTCGCAGCTCAGTCGCGCGGTGGAAAGCCGCGAGGACAAGACGCCGATGCTGTCGGATCTGCGCGAATCGGGCTCGATCGAGCAGGACGCGGACATGGTGTGGTTCGTCTATCGCGAGGATTATTACGTCGCGTCGAAGGAGCCGAAGCGCCCCGTCGAGGGCGACAGCGCCAAGACCTTCGAGGATCATGCCGCCTGGGCGACCGAGATGGAGCGGGTCTATGGTCTCGCCGAGCTGATCGTGGCGAAGCAGCGCCATGGGGCGACGGGCAAGGTGCGGATGAAGTTCGATCCGACGATCACCAAATTCTCGGATCTGGCGGAATATTGACCCAAGTCCCTCTGTCGGTGGAAGAGGGAGAGCCCTAGGATGGGGTGACTGTTGGCTCGATCCAGCCTCTCAGTCCGTTCGTGCTGAGCTTGTCGAAGCACCTGTTCCGCCGTCGAGCGTGTGCGTGTGGCACAGGCCCTTCGACGAGCTCAGGGCGAACGGATCAAAGTAACGTCATCAAACTCTAGAACACCGGTTCCTCGCCCGGCGCTTCGGGGACGTGGATGCCGCATTCCACCTTGTCCCATCCTCGCCAGCGGCCCGCGCGCGGATCTTCGCCGGGCTTGACCTTGCTGGTGCAGGGCGCGCAGCCGATCGACAAATAGCCTTGCGCCTCCAGCGGATGGCGGGGCAGCGCGTGCTTGTCGAAATAGGCCTCGAGCCGCGCCTTGTCCCAATCGGCCAGCGGGTTGAGCTTAAGCCGACCCTCGTCCGCCTCGAAGCGCGGGATGGCGGCGCGGGTCTTGGCCTGGAAACCCTTGCGGCCCGAGATCCATGCGTCGAACGGCGCGAGCGCACGGCGCAGCGGCTCCACCTTGCGCAGGTCGCAGCAGCCGTCGGGATCGTAGGACCAGCGCAGCCCCGTCGCATCGCGCGCGGCGAGCAGCCGGGGATCGGGGCGGAACACGCGCAGATCGGTGAAGCCCAGCCGCTCGGCGAACTCGTCGCGGTACGCCAGCGTCTCGCCGAACATCTTCTGCGTGTTGGTGAAGATCACCGGCACGTCGCGATCGACCGCGGCAATCATGTGGAGCAGCACCGCCGATTCGGCGCCGAACGACGACACCGCAGCGATCCGCCCCTTCAGCTCGCCTGCGAGCAGCTCGGCGAGCAGATCCTGCGTCGCGACGCCGGTGAAGCGCGACTGCATCGCCGCCGCGTCGTCGGGCGTGAAGGCGGGGGACACGTCGATCGTGTCGAGCCGGCGCGCGGCATTAGCCATGACGCAATTTCCAGATCGGCACCGCGCCGTCCGCCGCCTTTTGATAATGCTGGTCGTAGCGCGTCAGCGCCCGATCCAGCGCGGCGGGATCGATCGGGGCTTCGGGCGCGAAGCTGTCGAAGCCGCAGCGCCGCATGAGCGGCATCTGGTCGACCAGTACGTCGCCCGCCGCGCGCAGCTCGCCGGCATAGCCCGCCTCGCGCAGGATCCGGCCCGCGCTGTAACCGCGCCCGTCGCGAAAGCTCGGGAAGCTCACCTCAACGAGCGCGAGCCGCTCGAGATAGGGCAGTAGCGCGCGCGCATCGTCGCCCGCCTCCAGCCGCACCGCCGTCGCGTTGGTCTGGCCGGCGAGGAACGCGTCGAGCGTGACCGCGGGTTCGTCGTGCGCGGCGTCGTCGCGGAAGCGGAGCAGATTGTCGGTATCGCCGGCGAGATCAGCCATAGATCGCCTCCTTGAAGCCTTCCATGCCGAGCCGGCGATAGGTGTCGAGAAACCGCTCGCCCTCGTGGCGCACGTCGAGATAGCGGTCGGTCACGCGCTCGATCGCATCGACAACGCCGTCTTCGGAAAAGCCCGGCCCGGCGATCTTGCCGAGGCTCACATCCTCCGCGCCCGAACCGCCGAGCAGGAGCTGGAAATTCTCCGTGCCCTTCTTGTCGACGCCCAGAATGCCGATGTGGCCGGCATGGTGATGGCCACATGCGTTGATGCAGCCGCTGATCTTCAGCTTCAGTTCGCCGAGATCGCGCTGTCGCGCCGGATCGGCGAAGCGCGCGCCGATCTTCTGCGCCAGCGGGATCGAGCGGGCGTTCGCGAGGCTGCAATAATCGAGGCCGGGGCAGGCGATGATATCGGTGATGAGGTCGAGATTGGCCTCCGCCAGCCCGGCATCGACCAGCGCCTGCCACAAGGCCGGCAGATCGGCGCGGCGGACATGCGGCAGGACGATGTTCTGCGCATGCGTGACCCGCAGTTCGTCGAAGCTGTAGCGTTCCGCCAGATTCGCCATCACGTCGATCTGTTCGGCGGAGGCGTCGCCCGGAATGCCGCCCGCGGGCTTCAGGCTGATCGTGACCACCGCATAGCCCGGCTGCTTGTGATCGCGGACATTCTGTCCGACCCAGTGATCGAACGCCGGTGACGCGTTCGTGTCGTCATGCGCGGGAAGACCGTCGGTTTCGAACGCTGGCGCGGCGAACATCGCGGTGATCCGCGCCAGTTCGGCGGCGGGCGGATCGAGCGCCAGCGCCTTCACCGCGGCGAACTCCTCCTCCACCTGGCGTGCATAGTCGGTCGCGCCGATCTCGTGGATCAGGATCTTGATCCGCGCCTTGTAGATATTGTCGCGCCGACCATAGCGATTGTAGACGCGCAGGCACGCCTCGAGATAGCTCATCAGGTCGTCGGCGGTGACGAAGTCCTTGATTTCGGTGGAGATCATCGGGGTGCGGCCCATGCCGCCGCCGACGAAGATCGTCGCGCCCAGCACGCCGTCGCGCTTGGTCAGGCGAATGCCGATGTCGTGCAGCCGCATCGCCGCGCGATCCTCGTCCGCGGCGATCACCGCGATCTTGAACTTGCGCGGCAGATAGGTGAATTCGGGGTGGAAGGTGCTCCACTGGCGGATCAGCTCGGCCCAGGGGCGCGGGTCGGTCACCTCGTCCGCGGCGGCGCCGGCGAACTGGTCCGACGAAATGTTGCGGATGCAATTGCCGCTCGTCTGGATCGCATGCATCTCGGTCGTCGCCAGCTCGGCGAGGATGTCGGGCGTGTCGGCCAGCTTGATCCAGTTGAACTGGATGTTCTGCCGCGTGGTGAAATGCGCATAGCCGCGATCATAGGTGCGCGCGATATGCGCGAGCATCCGCATCTGTCGCGCGTCGAGCGTGCCGTACGGAATCGCTACGCGCAGCATGTAGGCGTGGAGCTGCAGATAGAGCCCGTTCATCAGCCGCAGCGGCTTGAACTGGTCTTCGGTCAACTGCCCTGCGAGTCGGCGCTCGACCTGATCGCGGAACTCCGCGACGCGGGTGTCGACCATGGCCTGGTCGTAATGATCGTATTTATACATGAGCGTGCCCGGTGTTGTTCGCGCGAGGACGCGAAGGCGCGAGGAAGGAAGCGTGAACGATCGTCATATCACCCAGCTTCCCGCATCGGGATCGGCGGGTTTCAGCGTGAGATCGGGGCGCACCGTGGGGCCGAGCGCGCGGATACGGTCCTTGATGTGCGCGGGGCGGGGGCCGTCCGGGGTCATCGTGGCGTCGATCACATAGGCGACGGTCACGCGGCGTGCGCCTTCCTCGGCGCGTGCGATCGGTTCGCCTTCGGTGCCGACGTCGCCCGCCTCCTCGATATGGCGCGACCAGCCGCTGCCCGTCCACCAGATCACGTCACCCGTGGGCAGATCGTTGCCCGTCAGCAATTTCATGCCGCCGCCTCCGCCATCCGCGCCCAGCGCGCGAGCTTGTCCTCGGCGTCCGACAATTCGACCACCTCGCCGACGACGATGATCGCCGGGCTCTGCACGCCCTCGCGCGCCACCATCGGGCCAAGATCGGCGAGCAAGGTGCGCATCGCCCGCGCGCCCGCCAACGTGCCGCGTTCGAGCACCGCGACCGGCATGTCGGGCGCAACGCCGTCCGCCATCAGCTTGTCGGCAATGTCGGTCGCGGTCGCGACGCCCATATAGATCACCAGCGTGCGCCCCTGGCCGGCGAGCCCCGCCCAATCCTGTTCGGACAGGCCCTTGCATTGGCCCGCGACGAACGACACCGCCGAACTGTGGTCGCGGTGGGTGAGCGGCAGCATCGCTTCCGCCGCACAGCCGAGCGCGGCCGACACGCCGGGGATCACCGCCACGGGCAGGCCGGCGGCGCGTACCGCCTCCACCTCTTCGCCGCCGCGGCCGAACACGAAGGGATCGCCGCCCTTCAGCCGCACGACGACGCTGCCCGCCTTCACATGCGCGACGATCAGCGCGTTGATCGCCTCCTGCGGCAGCGTATGGCGCGCGCGCTGCTTGGCGACCGAGATGCGCTGCGCGGTGGCGGGCGCGAGATCCAGCACGCGCGGGTCGATCAGTCCGTCATGCACGACGACGTCGGCGATGCGCAGCGCCTCGACGGCGCGGACGGTGAGCAGGCCGGGATCGCCCGGCCCTGCGCCCACGAGGATGACGCGCCCGCGGGCGGTGGGATCGAGCAGCGTGGCCATGAGGCGCGATGTGGTGCCTGGCGGCGTTGCGGGCAAAGCAGCGATGCTTGGGTTGCTGTTAGACGGGCTATCCGCGTGCGCGCTCACGGTTTCATGCGTCGCGCAGGCCGATGCCGATCGCTGCGCGCGCCGCATCGGCTTCGTTCGACACCACCGGATAGGCGCAATAATCCGCCGCATAATAGGCGCTGGGCCGATGGTTTCCGGACAGGCCGATGCCGCCGAACGGCGCGCCGCTGGAGGCGCCGTTGGTCGGCCGGTTCCAGTTGACGATGCCGGCGCGCGCATTGGCCCAGAACCGGTCGTACAGCGCGGGCGTCTGGCTGATGAGGCTGGCCGACATGCCGTAGCGCGTCGCGTTGGCCTCGCGGATGGCGCCATCGAAATCGTCGGCGCGGATCACCTGGAGGATGGGGCCGAACAGTTCGATGTCGGGGCGTTCGGCCATGCCGGTCACGTCGATCAGCGCCGGGATGAGGAACGGGCGATCGGGCACCGGCCGTTCGAGATGGCGGATCGGGCGACCGCCGCGCATCATGAGCGTGAGGAAGCTTTCGGTCAGCTGGTCGGCGGCTTCGTTGTCGATCACCGGGCCCATGAACGGCGCGGGATCGGCATGGGGTTCGTCCACGACGATACGGCCGATCAGCGTGTTGATGATGGCGAGCAGCGGATCGTAGAGCTTGGTATCGACGATCAGGCGCCGCGCCGCGGTGCAGCGCTGGCCGGCGGTGGCGAAGGCCGATTGCACGACGAGGATCGCCGCGGTGTGCAGATCGGGGGTGTCCCACACCACGATCGGGTTGTTGCCGCCCATTTCGAGCGCGAGCAGCTTGTCGGGCCGATCGGCGAAGGCGCGGTTGAGCGCGATTCCCGTGCGCGCGGAGCCGGTGAACAACAGCCCGTCGATACCCGGATGCGCGGCGAGCGCGCGGCCCTCCGCAGGGCCGCCGATCAGCAGGCGGATGCAGCCTTCGGGCACGCCCGCCGCGCGGTAGCAATCGACCAGGAACGCGCCGCAGGCGGGCGTCTTCTCGGACGGCTTGAACACCACCGCGTTCCCGGCGAGCAGCGCGGGCACGATATGGCCGTTGGGCAGGTGTGCGGGAAAGTTGAACGGCCCCAGCACCGCGAGGACGCCGTGCGGCTTGTGACGCAGCGCCATCCGGCTGCCCATCGGCGAATCGAGCCGGCGCTGCGCGGTGCGATCGGCATAGGCGGTGACGGAGATGTCGACCTTGGCGATCACCGAGTCGACCTCGCCGCGCGCCTCCCACAAGGGCTTGCCGGTCTCGCGGGCGATCAGGTCGGCAAAGGCGTCGGCGCGCTGGCGCACGACGTTGGCGAAGCGGCGCAGCGTTTCGATCCGCACCGCCAGCGGCTGTGCGGCCCAGGCCGCCCAGGCGCCGCGCGCCACCGCCACCTCGGCCGCGGCGTCGCCGATCGCGCCCCGCCATAGCATCGTGCCGGTCGCAGGTTCGTGGGAAACGAGTTCTGTATCCGCCATCCTCATGCCTCTGCCCGATCCGGCCGGGCTTTACCACTCATGCGAGCGCGGCGCCCATGGCGCAGATTGCCGCCACCTTCGCGTGGAACGGCGCCCAATCGTCGCCGGTGGCGATCGCGTCCCAGATCGCCTCGACCTCGTCGATCGGCATCGCGCAGGGCGCGCCCCGCCAATAGGGATCGGCGCGGTCCTTGCGCGGGCGATAGGCCGCGAGCTGGCCGCGCACCGGCGCCCATGGCCCGCCATAGCCGTCCGGCAGCGTGCCGCCGAACGCATCGAAGAAGAACTGGTCGATTCCTGCCCCGGTTTCGCGGAGCGCGCGCTCGACCGCCTGCACCAGCGCACGATCCGATTCGGCGTCATGCGGCGCGAGGCCCAGCCGCCAGAGGATCGCCGCCGTCACCTCCGCCTGATACTGCGCGGCGAAGCCGTCGAGCGCGGCGATGAGTGGATCGCTGTCCGCCAGGGGGCGCAGTGCGACGGCCAACTGCATCGCGTCCCAATGAATCGCTTCGGGCTGGCGGCCGAAGGCATAAAGGCCCTGGTGATCGAAATAGGCGGCGGTGAAGCCGGGATCCCAGGTCTGCGCGAACCGCCACGGGCCGTAATCGAAGCTCTCGCCCGTCACGTTGATATTGTCGGTGTTCAGCACGCCGTGCACGAACCCAGCGGCCATGTAGCGCGCGGCGAGGCGGGCAGTGCGTGCCACGACCAGCGTCAGCAGCCGGACCGGATCGTCGCCGTCCTCGTCATAGAGTTCGCGCAGCACATAGGCGGTGAGCGCGCGCAGGCCCGCCGTGTCGCGCGCGTAGGCGAGGCGCTGGAAGGTGCCGATGCGGATATGGCCGTGGCTCAGCCGCACCAGCACCGCCGAGCGGGTGGGCGAGGGCTCGTCGCCGCGGTCCAGCGCCTCGCCGGTCTCGATCAGCGACAGGCTTCGCGAGGTGGGCACGCCCAGCGCCTCGAGCATCTCGCTCGCCAGCACCTCGCGCACGCCGCCCTTCAGCGTGAGCCGCCCGTCACCGGAGCGGCTCCACGGCGTCTGCCCCGAACCCTTGGTGCCGAGATCCATCAGTCGGCCGCGATCGTCATGCATTTGCGCGAAGGTGAAGCCGCGGCCGTCGCCCAGATCGGGGTTGTAGTGGCGGAACTGGTGGCCGTGATAGCGTAGCGCCAGCGGCTGCGCGAGCGTGCCGGGCAGGGGTTGGAACCGGCCGAAATGCGCGCACCATTCGTCTTCGCTCAGCGTCTGCAGCCCGATCTCGGCGGCGGCCCGATCGTTGCGGAAGCGCAGCCGCGTTTCGGGGAAATCCGCTGCGGTCACGGGATCGTAGAAATCCGCCCCTAGGGTCTCGAGTCGGGCGGCGGGGCGATAGGCTTGCGGGTTCGTAGGCATGAAGCGATATGGAGGCGCCCTCTGCAAGGACGCAACCATGGCCGCCTATGAGAATCGCTATTGGTGGTCCGTCGACGGTTTGCGGCTCCACGCGCGCGACTATCCGGGCGGCCGCGAAGGCCAGCCGCCGATCCTGTGCATGCCGGGCCTGACGCGCAACGCGCGCGACTTCGATGCGCTGGCGGCGCGGCTCGCGGGGGCGTGGCGGGTGATCGCGGTCGATTTCCGCGGGCGCGCCGAAAGCGCCTATGCCAAGGACCCGATGACCTATGTTCCGCTCAGCTACGTGCAGGACATGGAGGCGCTGCTCGCGACGCTGTCGATCGACCGCTATGTCGCGTTCGGCACGTCGCTCGGCGGGATCGTCGCGATGCTGCTGGCGGGGGCGGGGCGCGCCAGCGTCGCGGGCGCGCTGCTGAACGATATTGGGCCGGACATCGAGCCCCGCGGACTCGCCCGGATCCGCGGCTATGTCGGCAAGGGCAGCGTCTTTCCGACCTGGATGCACGCCGCGCGCAGCATCGCCGACACCAATGCCGACATCTATCCGGATTGGGAGATCGAGGATTGGCTGGCGATGGCCAAGCGGCTCTATCGGCTGAACAGCGCGGGACGGATCGTGCTCGATTACGACCTGAAGATCGCCGAGCCGTTCCGCGTGCCGGGTGCCGAGACGGGGCCGGACATGTGGGCCGCGCTCTCCAGCCTGCGCGACGTGCCGACCCTGGTGGTGCGCGGCGGGCGGTCCGACCTGTTGTCGGCGGCCACCGCCGAGCGGATGGGGGCGGCGCTCGACCGCGCGGAATTGGCGACCGTGCCGGGCGTGGGCCATGCGCCGACGCTCGTCGAAGTGGCGCTGCACGATCCGATCGATCGCCTGCTCGCGCGGGTGATGCAGGAACCCGTGCCGGCCTGACGCGTCTGCTGGCATTCAATACGGGAGACCGATCGTGCTCGACCATCTGGTGTTCACCCCCGACGACGTCGAT
Source organism: Sphingomonas sp. GC_Shp_6 (assembly GCF_026540835.1). Taxonomy (NCBI): domain Bacteria; kingdom Pseudomonadati; phylum Pseudomonadota; class Alphaproteobacteria; order Sphingomonadales; family Sphingomonadaceae; genus Sphingomonas; species Sphingomonas sp. GC_Shp_6. Next base: position 47,983 of record NZ_JALNUO010000014.1, read on the forward strand.
CTGTCGCGCTCGCCGCTGGCGGGGCGGATCGATGCCGAGACCTATACGCTGGGCGCGTTCAATCCGGGGCTGACCCGGCTGCCGAGCGGCAATCTGCTGATGATGGTGCGCGTGGCCGAGGCGCTGAAGACGCCGATCCGCGACGGCCATGTCCATGCGATCCGCTGGGTCGATGGCGGCTATGTGCTCGATCCCTGGCCGCTCGGGATGGTCGACACCAACGATCCGCGCAAGTTCGAGATGACGAGCAGCGGCTGGCGCGTGCTGGGGCTGACGAGCATGTCGTGGCTGCTTCCCGTCGAACTCGATCCCGAGGGGCGCCGCGTCGAGGCGGTGCATTATGACCGCGCGATCGCGCCGCGCGCCTCCTACCAATGCTATGGCGTGGAGGATGCGCGGATCAGCCGGGTGGACGGCCGCTATCTGATGACCACCTGTTCGGTCAGCCCCGAGCGCCATTGCACCACGCTCGATACGTCGGCGGACGGGCTCGACTGGCATCTGGACGGCATCGTGCTCGATCACCAGAACAAGGACATGCTGATCTTCGAAGGGAAGATCGACGGCCGCTACTGGGCGCAGACGCGGCCGCTGGGCGAGGTGTGGTTCGCCTATCCGCCGGGCAGCGAATGGCGCGCGGGGCCCTCGATCAACCTGGCGACCTCGCCCGATGCGCTCCACTGGAAGCCGAACGAGGCGCCCGGCATCCGCCCGCACGCCGCCACCGTGGCCACCGCGCGGATGGGGGGCGGGGCGCCGCCGATCCTGACGGATGCGGGATGGCTGACATTGTGGCACGGCGTCGAACCCTCCGGCCTCGTCGGCATCTATCGCACCTATTGGACGCTGCTCGACCGCGACGATCCGAGCAAGGTGATCCGCACCGACCACGCCCCGCTGATCGAACCCGCCCCCGCGCTGACCGAGGCGCTGAAGCACCAGATGTATGTGGAGAACGTCGTCTTCACGACGGGCATCGCGGACGGTGGCGACCATTATGTGGTCGCGAGCGGCGAGGCGGATCTCGCCTGCCGGATCACGCATGTGCCCAAGAGCGCCTTCGCCTGACCGTTCCCGGTTTTCGCGCGGGAGCGCCGGCTTGAAACGAGGCCTGCGAAACGGCATGCCGCTGCCATGCCGGTGAACATCCTCCATCTCCATTCCTCCTTCGATCTGGGCGGCAAGGAGGCGCGGGCGGTGCGGCTGATGAACGCGTTCGGCAGCGCCGCACGGCACACCGTCGTCTCGGGCATGCCCGAACAGACCGGCGCACGCGACGCGATCGCTACGGGCATCGATTACGAGATCGCGCAAGACGCGCCGTCGCTCACCGGGCGGCCGTCGGTCGCGCGCTACGAGGCACTCGCGCGCTATATGCGGCGGTTCGATCTGGTGCTCACCTACAATTGGGGCGCGATCGACGGGGTGATGGCGCGCCGCGTGTTCGGCAAGGGCGCGCCGCCGCTGGTGCATCACGAGGACGGGTTCAACGCCGACGAAGCGGGTGGGCCGAAGCGCGAACGCAACGTCTATCGCCGGATCGCACTGGGCGCCGCGGCGGCGCTGGTCGTGCCCTCGGAGACGCTGGAGCGGATCGCGCTGGAGTCGTGGAAACAGCCGGCGGCGAAAATCCACCGCATCGCCAACGGCATCGACGTCGCGGCCTATGCGCGCAAGCCCCGGCGCGGCGCGATCCCCGGCTTCGTCCCCGATCCCAAGACGGTGACGATCGGCGCGCTGGCCGGCTTGCGCGCGGTGAAGGATCTGGCGGCGCTCGTCCGCGCGGTGGGCGGCCTGTCGGGCAAGGTGCGACTGGTGATCGTAGGCGAGGGGCCCGAACGCGCGCGGATCGCGCAGGCCGCCGCCGCGATGGGGATCGCCGACCGGCTGACGATGCCGGGCTTCCTGCCCGATCCGCACGCCTATGTCGGGCTGTTCGACATCCTCGCGCTATCGTCGCGCAGCGAACAGATGCCGATCTCGGTGATCGAGGGCATGGCCGCCGGCCTGCCGGTCGCGAGCTATGCGGTGGGGGACGTGGCGGCCATGGTGTCGGTCGAGAACGCGCCGTTCATCGCGCGCGAACAAGACGAGGTGGGCCTGCGCGACGTGCTCCAGCCGCTCGTCGGCGATGCGGCGTTGCGCGCCCGGATCGGCGCGGCGAACCGCGCGAAGGCCGCCGCCGCGTTCGACGAGGCGCGGATGATCGCCACCTATCGCGCGCTGTACGAAGAGGCGCTGGGACGGGCGGGGGCGCTCGGCTGAATCGCAATTCGCTCGCGTTGGTGCGTCCGCGCGCTATATCGGCCGTATATGTCTTCGGAGGTACGCGTGTTCAAAGGCCTGAAGCCCATCGTCTATAACGGCCGCGAAGTCTGGCCGCTGGTGGAAGGTGGCAAGGGGGTCGCCGCGACCAATCATGCGTCCGCGGGCGCGTGGGCGGCGGCGGGCGGGATCGGCACGGTCTCCGCGGTCAATGCCGACAGCTACGATCCCGAGGGCAAGATCATCCCCCAGATCTACCGCGCGCTGACGCGGCGCGACCGGCACGAGGAGCTGATCCAGTACGCGATCGACGGCGCGGTGGAGCAGGTGCGCCGGGCGTTCGATATCGCCGGTGGCAAGGGCGCGATCAACATCAACGTGCTGTGGGAAATGGGCGGCGCGCAGCGCGTGCTGCAGGGCGTGCTGGAGCGGACCAAGGGTCTGGTGGCGGGCGTCACCTGCGGCGCGGGCATGCCCTACAAGCTGTCCGAGATCGCTGCGTCGCACCATGTGAGTTATCTGCCGATCGTCAGTTCGGGCCGCGCTTTTCGCGCGCTGTGGAAGCGCGCCTATTCGAAGGCGGCGGAGTGGCTGGCGGCGGTGGTTTATGAGGATCCTTGGCTGGCAGGCGGGCATAACGGCCTGTCCAATGCCGAAGACCCGCTAAAGCCGCAGGATCCCTATCCGCGCGTGAAGGACCTGCGCGATACGATGCGCGAGGGCGGAATTTCCGACGACGTGCCGATCGTGATGGCGGGCGGCGTCTGGTATCTGCGCGACTGGAACGACTGGATCGACAACCCCGAGCTGGGCGCGATCGCCTTCCAATATGGCACGCGCCCGCTGCTCACGAAGGAAAGCCCGATCCCGGAGGGTTGGAAGAGCAAGTTGATGGAGATCGAGGAGGGCGATGTGCTGCTCCACCGCTTCTCGCCGACCGGCTTCTATTCCTCCGCGGTGCGCAACCCGTTCCTGCGCGCGCTCGAGGCCCGGTCCGAGCGGCAGATCGCCTTCTCCACGCAGGAGGCGGGCGACCATGTGTTCCAGCTCGACGTGGGCGTGAAAGGCAAGAATTTTTGGGTGACCCGCAATGATCTGCTGCGTGCGCGCGGCTGGTTCGGCGAGGGCCATACCGATGCGCTGAAGACGCCGGACAACACGCTCGTCTTCGTGAGCCCTACCGAAAAGGGCGAGATTCGCAAGGATCAGGCCGATTGCATGGGCTGCCTCAGCCAGTGCAGCTTTTCGAGCTGGGCGGATACCGAGACCAACTCGACCGGGCGCCTGGCCGATCCGCGCAGCTTCTGCATCCAGAAGACGCTGCAGGACATCGCGCATGGCGGCGATACCGATCGTAACCTGATGTTCGCCGGCCATGCCGCCTATAATTTCAAGCGCGATCCCTTCTATTCCAACGGCTTCGTGCCGAGCGTGAAGCAATTGGTCGATCGCATCCTGACGGGGGATTGAGCGGCAGCTGCACGTTCGATTCGTCCCCATTATCTTCAAGGATGTGGACGGAAGGGAGTGAGCCATGCCTCGACGATGACGTTGAACGTGCGCATCTCGGGTGCGCTGGGCGATCAGGTCGCGGCTAATGTGGGTGAGGATGGGCCGTACGAGAATGTCAGCGAATATGTCCGCGACCTGATTCGCCGCGATCGCCAACGCGTCGATGAAGAGCGGTTCCAGATCCTCAAGGCCGAACCGAAACGCGCCTTTACGGCACCCATAGTGAGTTTCGCAAATCCACGCCGGAGCATGTCTTTGCCCCGATAGCGGCCCGCGACGCCCGATGAGACGATACCGGCTGCTTGGTTCGGCCGAGGAACAGATCGACGACATCTTGCTCTATTCGCGCGCGCGATGGGGCGAACACCGGGCACGGGCCTATATCGAAGCGCTCTATGTCGAGTTCGACGCCATCGCCGCACGCCGAAGGCCTCGGCGCCAATTGCCCGCCGCTTTCGAGATCGACGGATATTTCAGACCCGATGAGCGGCGCTTCATCTATTGGCATGTGTTGGACGACACCATGATCGGTGTCGGGGCGTTTCTTCACGAACGCATGCAGCAGGGCGATCGGCTTCGCGAAGTCCTCGGCTGACCCGTCAGGCCCAACCCTCCAGCACCTGATCCGGCGGGCGGTGGCCATCGGCCCAGATGCGGATGTTCTGGATGACCTTGTCGCCGCTCGCCAGCCGACCCTCATAGGTGGCCGATCCCATATGCGGAGTCATCACCACGTTCGACAGCGCGAGCAGGCGCGGATCGATGCGGGGTTCGTGCGCCCATACGTCCAGTCCCGCGCCCGCGAGCGCGCCGCGTTCCAGTGCGTCGACCAGCGCGCCCTCGTCGACGATGCCGCCGCGCGAGGTGTTGATGACGAAGACATGGGGGCGCATCAGCGCGATCCGGCGACGGTCGATCAGGCCTTCGCTATCCGGATTGCGTGGGGTGTGGATCGTCAGGATGTCGATCGCGCCCAGCATGTCGTCGAGCGACGCATGCCAGATCGCGCCCAGTTGCGCCTCCAGCACGGCGGGCAGTCGACGGCGGTTGTGGTAATGGATCGACAGGCCGAACGCGCGCGCGCGCTGCGCCACCGCCTGGCCGATCCGCCCCATGCCGACGATGCCGAGCGCCTTGCCGCCGATCCGGTGGCCGAGCATCCCGCCGGGCGACCAGCCCGTCCACGCGCCCGATCGCACCAGCTTCTCGCCCTCGGCCAGGCGGCGCGGCACCGAGACGATCAGCGCCATCGTCAGGTCGGCGGTGTCCTCGGTCAGCACGCCGGGCGTATTGGTGACGATGATCCCGCGCGCGCGCGCGGCCTTCAGCGCGATGTGGTTCACGCCCGCGCCGTAATTGGCGATCAGCCGCAGCCGATCGCCCGCGCCCGCGATCAACGCCGCGTCGATCTCGTCGGTGACGGTGGGCACGAGCACGTCGCAATCGGCCATCGCGGCGGCGAGCGCGGCGCGGTCCATCGGCACGTCGGTGCGGTTGTTGGTCGTGTCGAACAGCGCCTCCATCCGGTCCATCGCCGCATCGGCCAGCTCGCGCGTGACGATCACGCGGGGATGGGGCACCTTGGGGCGGGACGGACGCGCATCGGGCATGGATCACGGCTTGGCGGAGGCGCAAGGTCGCGTCAACAACGCTTGAAGCGGGATGGGCACGGACGCTAGAGACCGACGCATCAAAGGAAATCCGGTCATGACGATCCGCCTCACCGCCGCGCTGACGCTCGCCTCGCTGTCGCTGCTCGCCGGGGTGGCGGACGCGGCCGACACCAAGCGCACCATGCCCTATTACGGCTCGATCGGCGCGGCGCGCGCGCGGATGCGCACCGGCCCGGCGCGCTCCTATCCGGCCAGCTGGCTGTACCAGCGGCCCGATCTGCCGGTGCGCGTGGTGGCGGCGTTCAAGGAATGGCGCAAGGTGGAGGATCCGGACGGCACGCAGGGCTGGATGCAGGCCAATCTGCTGCGCGACACGCGCACCGCCATCGTGCGCGGCACGCAGCCGATCCCGCTGCGCGAACGGCCCGCGGCGGGGGCGCGGCTCACCTGGCGCGCGGCGCCGGGCGTGGTCGGGCGGCTGAGCCAGTGCGGCAATGGCTGGTGTCGCTTCGACGTGCGCGGGCAGGCCGGCTATGCCGAGATTTCCGGGATCTGGGGCGTGGAGCCGACCGAAACGCTGCCCTGAACCGCCGGGGGAGTGCATCCCCCGGCATGGTTCGCTCAATGCATCAGTTCGACCGCCATGGCGGTCGCTTCGCCACCGCCGATGCACAGCGAGGCGAGGCCGCGGGTCTGCCCCGTCGTCTCCAGCGCGGAGAGCAGGGTGGCGAGGATCCGCGCGCCGCTGGCGCCGATCGGGTGGCCGAGCGCGCAGGCGCCGCCATGGATGTTCACCTTATCGTGCGGCAGGCTGAGGTCGCGCATCGCGATCATCGCCACCGCGGCGAACGCCTCGTTCACCTCGAACAGGTCGATATCCGCCGCGGACCAGCCGGCGCGTTCCATCGCCTTGCGCATCGCGAAGACGGGCGCGGTGGTGAACAGCGCCGGGCTGTGCGCGTGGGCGGCATGCGCCACGACTCGCGCGATCGGCGTGATGCCGAGCTTTTCCGCGACGCTCGCACGCGTCATCACCAGCGCGGCGGCGCCGTCCGAGATCGACGAGGCGTTGGCTGCGGTGATCGTACCGTCCTTCGAAAAGGCGGGCTTGAGCGTCGGGATCTTGGCGACGTCGCCCTTGGCGGGCTGTTCGTCGAGCGTCACCGTGTCGATGCCCTTGCGGCCCTTCACCTCGACGGGGACGATCTCGCGATCGAAGGCGCCGCTCTTTTGCGCACGCTGGGCGCGGTGCAGCGACTCGATCGCATAATCGTCCATCATCGCGCGGGTGAACTGATAGTCGGACGCGGTGTCCTCGGCGAAATTGCCCATCAGCTTGCCGGGTTCGTACGCGTCTTCGAGGCCGTCGAGATACATATGGTCGTACATCGTGTCATGGCCGATCCGTGCGCCGGCGCGGTGCTTCTTCGACAGATAGGGCGCGTTGGTCATGCTCTCCATGCCGCCCGCCACCAGCAGATCGACCGAGCCGGCCGCCAGCGCATCGGCGGCGAGGATGGCGGCCTGCATGCCCGATCCGCACATCTTGTTGACGGTCGTGCCCTCGACATGATGGCCCAGGCCACCGAACACCGCCGCCTGTCGCGCGGGGGCCTGGCCCAGCCCGGCCGAGAGCACGTTGCCCATATAGATCCGCTCGATCGCATCGGCCGACACGCCCGAACGCTCCAGCGCGCCCTTCACCGCCGTCGCGCCCAGCTGAGTCGCGGCGGCACCGGCGAGGCTGCCTTGGAACGAGCCCATGGGCGTGCGGGCATAGGACAGGATGACGACGGGATCGGCGGCCATGGGAACTCTCCAGCTTTTATGTTGCAGTGCATCTAATGCGATCGGCGGCAAATATAAAGCGGTGGGACAAAGTGGCGGGGCGTGGGTAGGGGAGCGCCATGGATACGCTGGTCGTTGCTCTCAAATGGTTCGCCGCGGGCACGGGCATCGTCGCCGCCACGATCGTCGCCTGCGATATCGGCAAGCGGAACACCGGATGGGGCATGGTGCTGTTCTGCCTGTCGGCGGTGGCGTGGATCGCGGGCGGGGTGCTGACGCACGATTGGGCGCTGGGCACGCAGAACGTCGTGCTGCTCGGCATCGATCTGATCGGCGTGTACCGCTATCTGGTGACGCCGCGCGGTGATTGATCCGCTTGTCCGGGGACCGGCACTGGGCGCGATCGGTGCGATTCTCGGCAGCTTCATGGCGACGCTCGTACTGCGCTGGAGCGAGGGCCGGTCGGTCATGCGCGGGCGATCCGCCTGCGACGGGTGCGGGCGGACGCTGCGCGCGCGCGATCTGGTGCCGATCGTCAGCGCCATGCTGCTGCGCGGTAGGTGTCGCGCGTGTGGCGGGCGGATCGATCCCTGGCATGGCCGGATCGAAGCGCTGGCCGGCCTGATCGGCCTGAGCGCCGGATTAGCGGCCGCGACGCCGGTGGCGCTGGCGGGTGCGGCGTTCGGGTGGCTGCTGCTGACGCTCGCCGCGCTCGATCTGCGGGCGCTGTGGCTGCCTGACCGGCTGACCGGCGCGCTCGCGATCGGCGGCGTCGCGACGGGGCTGCTGGGCATGGCGCCGGCGCTGGAGGATCGGATCGCCGGCGGCATCCTCGGCTATGCCACGCTGTGGGCGATCGCGCGCGGTTACCGGGCGTGGCGCGGGCGCGAGGGGATGGGCGGGGGCGATCCCAAGCTGCTCGGCGCGATCGGAGCGTGGCTCGGCTGGCGGATGCTGCCGGCGGTGCTGCTCGTCGCGTGCCTGGTCGGGCTGGGGGCCGTGCTCTTCGCCGCGCTGCGTGGACGGCCGATGGCGCGCGACACGCCGCTGCCGCTCGGCACGCTGCTCGGAATCGCGGCTTACCCGGCGTGGCTCGGCATGATAGTCCTCGCGCCATGATCGCCCTTCTGCTCGCGCTTCAGCTCGCTACCGCCGCCCCGCTTCCGCTGGGGCCGATCGGCAAGCAGGCGCTGCCGGCCAAGGGGTGCGCGGCGTTCCTCTGGAGCCCGGCGGATCGCACGCTGATCGCGATGGCGACGGCGGATCCCGCACGGTTGCGCCTGTCGATCGACGGCCGCGAGACCGACGTACCGCTCGTCGCCGCGCAGGGGCCGGGCGGCTTCGGCTTTTCGGGCAGCACGCAATATCGCGCCGGCGACGTGACCGCGACGCTCGACCTGACGATAGCCGAGCGGGCCGACCTGACCGCAGGCGCGGCGATCCCGAGCGCGACCTTGCGGCTCGAGCGGGTGGGCAAGGACATGGTGGTGATGCCGCTGGCCGGACTGATCGGGTGCACGGGCTGAGGGAGAACGAGACGATGGACGCGATCTTGGCGGCGCAGCGGGCCGCGTTCATGGCCGATCTTCCGGTGCCGCTGGCGTTGCGCAAGGATCGGCTGACGCGCGCGGCCGCGATGATCGCGGACTATGCGGACCGGTTCTGCGACGCGCTGTCGGAGGATTTCGGCCATCGCAGCCGCGACCAGTCGATGCTGACCGACATCGCCGCCTCGGTCGCCCCGCTCGTCCATGCGCGCAAGAGCCTCGATGGCTGGGCTAAGCGCGAGAAGCGCGCGGTGCAGTTTCCGCTGGGGCTGCTCGGCGCACGGGCATGGGTGGAGCATCAGCCCAAGGGCGTGATCGGGGTGATCGCTCCGTGGAACTTTCCGGTGCAGCTCGTGATGGCGCCGCTGGCGGGGATCCTCGCGGCAGGCAACCGCGCGATGGTGAAGACGAGCGAATATACGCCGGCCACCGCCGCCCTGTTCGAGGAGATCGTCGGCGCCTATTTCGCGCCCGACGAGCTCGCCTTCGTCAGCGGCGGCCCGGCGGTGGGCGAGGCGTTCGCCAGGTTGCCGTTCGACCATCTGCTCTTCACCGGCGCGACCGGCATCGGCCGGCACATCCTCCACGCCGCCGCCGACAATCTGACGCCGGTGACGCTGGAACTCGGCGGCAAGTCGCCGGTGATCGTGGGGCGTGGCGCCGATATCGCGCGCACCACCGAACGCGTGGCGCTCGGCAAGATGATGAACGCCGGCCAGATCTGCCTCGCGCCCGACTATATGCTGGTGCCCGCCGCCGACGAGGCGCGCGTCGTGCAGGGGCTCGTCGCGGCGGCGTCCGCCATGTACCCGAGCGTGCTGACCAATCCGGATTACACCGCGATCGTCAACGACCGGCATCACCAGCGGCTGACCGAATGGATCGCCGACGCGCGCGACAAGGGCGCGCACGTCACCGTGGTGAATCCTGCGAACGAGGATGCCGGATCGGCGAACGGTCGCCGGATGCCGCTGCACATCGTGACCGGCGTGACCGATCAGATGACGCTGATGCAGGAGGAGATCTTCGGGCCGGTGCTGCCGATCGTCCCCTATGACGGCATCGACGACGCGATCGCGCAGGTGAACCGGCGCGACCGGCCGCTCGCGCTCTACCATTTCGGTCCCGACGCCGCCGAGCGGGCGCGGGTGATGGAGCGGACCATCTCGGGCGGGGTGACGCTCGACGACGTGATCTTCCACGTCTCGCAGGAAGATCTGCCATTCGGCGGCGTCGGGCCGTCGGGCATGGGCGCCTATCACGGGCGCGACGGCTTCCGCACGTTCAGCCATGCGCGCGCGGTGTTTCGCCAATCGCGCTTCGACGTGGGCAAGCTCGCCGGGCTGAAGCCGCCCTATGGCGCGGCGACGCGACGGGCGATCGGCATGCAGATGAAGCGATGACTTGAACCGCGCCCGCCGGCTCTTTAGGGCCGGGCGTCCTCCCCAGGCATATCGATCCGCAACCCGCATCCAAGGATTCCATATGCTCGACCGCGCTGGCCTCTCGGTGGCCGAACCGCTTGCTGCCTTTGTCGAAGCGCGCGTGCTCGCGCCACTCGGGATCGATCCTGCCGGCTGGTGGCAGGGTGTGGCGGGGATCTTCGCGCGCTTCGCCCCCGAAAACGCGGCGCTGCTTGCCCGGCGCGATGCGCTGCAGGCCATGATCGACACGCGCTACGAGGCGGGCGAGCCGGTGGACGCGGCGTTCCTGCGCGCGATCGGCTATCTGGTGCCAGAGCCGGCGCCGTTCGCGATCGGCACGACGGGCGTGGATGCCGAGATCGCGACGATGGCCGGGCCGCAGCTCGTCGTCCCCTCGCTCAACGCGCGCTTCGTGCTGAACGCGGCGAATGCGCGCTGGGGCAGCCTGTACGACGCGCTCTACGGCACCGACGCGCTGCCGGGCAGCGCGGCGCCGGGCGGCTATGACGCGGTGCGCGGCGCGCAGGTGATCGCCGCGGCCAAGGCGTTCCTCGACGCGGCGGTGCCCCTGGCCGAGGGGCGCTGGGCCGAACTGGCCGGCGATCCGGTGCTGCGCGATCCCGGCCAGTTCGTGGGTCGGCACGGGCGGGACTGGCTGTTCGTCCATCACGGGCTGCATGTCGTGGTGGTGATCGACCCCGATCATCCGATCGGGCGCGGCGATCCGGCGCATATCGCCGATGTCGTGCTCGAATCGGCGCTGACGACGATCGTCGATCTGGAGGATTCGGTCGCCGCGGTGGATGCCGACGACAAGGTGGCCGCCTATGCCAATTGGCTGGGGCTGATGGACGGCACGCTGTCCGAGACGTTCGAAAAGGGCGGCGCGACGGTCACGCGCACGCTCGCGCCCGATCGCTGCTACGACACCGAGACGGGGATGCTGACGCTGCCGGGGCGCAGCCTGTTGTTCGTGCGCAACGTCGGTCATCTGATGACGACGCCGGCGGTGCGGCTGGCGGACGGCGCCGAGGCGCCCGAGGGCATCCTCGATGCGATCATGACCGCCACGATCGGTACGATCGACCTCCGGTGCCTGGGCCGTTACCGCAACAGCCGCACCGGCGCGATCTACATCGTGAAGCCCAAGATGCACGGGCCCGACGAATGCGCCTTCACCGACCGGCTGTTCGACGCCGTGGAGGATATTCTGGGTCTCGCGCGGCACACGATCAAGGTGGGTGTGATGGACGAGGAACGGCGCACCTCGGCCAATCTCGCCGCCTGCATCCATGCGGTGCGCGACCGGATCTGCTTCATCAACACCGGATTCCTCGATCGCACCGGCGACGAGATCCACACCGCGATGCGCGCCGGGCCGATGATCCCCAAGGCCGAGATGAAGACCACCGGCTGGATCAAGGCCTATGAGGATCGCAACGTCCGGATCGGCCTCGCGCACGGCCTTTCGGGGAAGGCGCAGATCGGCAAGGGAATGTGGGCGGCGCCCGACCGGATGGCGGACATGATGGCGCAGAAGCGTGCGCATCCGGCGACGGGCGCGAACACCGCCTGGGTGCCGTCGCCCACCGCTGCCACGCTTCACGCGATGCATTATCACGAAATCGACGTGTTCGATCGCCAGCGCCGGATCGCCGACGAGGCGATCCCGCCGGTGGAGGCGCTGCTGGAGGTGCCGCTGGCGGCCGGGCGCAACTGGACGCCCGACGAGGTCGCGCGCGAGCTGGACAACAACGCGCAAGGCATCCTCGGCTACGTGGTGCGCTGGATCGACCAGGGCGTGGGCTGTTCCAAGGTGCCCGATATCGACGATGTCGGGCTGATGGAGGATCGCGCGACGCTGCGCATTTCGTCGCAGCATATCGCCAACTGGCTGCTCCACGGCGTCGCCACGCCCGCCGATGTGGATGCCGCGCTCCAGCGGATGGCGGTGAAGGTGGACGCGCAGAATGCCGGCGATGCGCTCTACCGGCCGATGGCGCATCATCCCGAAGCGCCGGCCTATGCCGCGGCCCGCGCGCTGGTGTTCGAAGGGACGGCGCAGCCGAACGGCTATACCGAGCCGCTGCTCCACGCCTTCCGCACGCGGGCGAAGCTGCGAGGATGAAAAACAATGGCCGTTCGCGGAAACCTTTCACCCTCCGCGCGTTGCGTTTCAGTCGGAGGTGAGTCGAATACGGCCGCTTCTTTTAAGGGGGTAAGCTTGCGCGTCAGTTCGATCGGCAGACATCATTGGCTCGCCCTCGCGCTGATCGCCGCCGCCCCTGCATCCGGCCAATTGTCGAAACCCGGCACCGCTCCCGCCAAGGGGCCCGATGCGCCGCGCCCCGATAGCGGCAAGGCGGCCGACGCGAACGCGGCGAGCGCGTCCTCTAGCGACGCGCCGATCGTGCCGGAGGCCGAATTCGATGCGGCGCTGCCGCCACTCTCCGGCGATATCAACGCGCCGCTCGAACCGATGCGCGCGGGGACGCCCTCGGCGGGAACGCCCGCGACGGTCGCGCCTACGGGTGCGCCGGCGGGGCAGGCGGTGCTGGCGCCGACCGGCCCGGAGGATCCGCAGCTGGCACAGCCGCTGGTGCCGTTGGCCAATTTCGACGCCACGCCGCTCGACACCGCTGCGGACCTGAAGGGCAAGGACGCCCCGCAGATCCACTACGAGACCGAGGTGAAGGGGCTGGACAAGCTCGACCTCGACGCGCGATTCAAGGCATTGTCGGCCCTGCGTCAGGGCGGCGGCAAGGCGGCGAACGCCACGCAGGTGTCGGCCCGCGCGCGCGAAGACGAGGCGCTCGCGGTGCGGCTGATGAAGTCGCTCGGCTATTATGACGCGTCCGCCGTCTCCAGCGTGGCGACGATCCCGGGCGATCCCGGACGCCTGCGTGCGACGGTGAGCGCGCAGCCCGGGCGGCTCTACACGCTGTCGTCGATCACGGTCGATGCGCAGCCGACGCTGCCCGCCGGGCTCGTCCGCAAGGAATTGCCGCTGAAGGTCGGCGATCCGATCCAGGCCGATCGCATCCAGGGTGCCGAGGCGAATGTCAGCCTGACGCTGCCGCAGCAGGGCTATCCTTTCGTCAAGGTGGGGGACCGCGACATATTGCTGGACGATCAGAGCCCCAAGGCCACCGGCGCCTATACCTTGCCCGTCGACACCGGCCCGCGCGCGTCGTTCGGCAAGCTGGTCACGACCGGCGATCCCGTGTTCGGGCTCGATCATCTGAACGTCTTCCCGCGCTTCCAGCCGGGGCAACTCTATGATTCGCGGCTGGTGGACGATCTGCGCGACGCGCTGGTCGCGACCAGCCTGTTCGGCACGCTGTCGGTCGAGCCGCAGCGCACCGGCCGGCTGAACCCCGACGGCACCGAGCAGGTCGATCTGCTGGTGCGGCAGAGCGAGGGGCGCGCGAAGTCGCTCGCGGGCACGGCGGGCTATTCGACGGGCGAGGGCTTCAAGGTCACCGGCTCCTACACCAACCGCAACGCCTTTCCCGAAGAGGGCGCGCTCATCGTCACCGCGACGGGCGGCACGCAGGAACAGGGCCTGTCGGGCACGTTCAAGCGCTCCAATGCGGGCAAGCGCGACCGCACCGTCACGCTGACGGCCGCGGCGGACCATTCGAGCTATGACGCGTTCAGCGCCAACACGCTGACGCTTTCGGGCCGGATCAGCTATGATTCCACGCCGATCTGGCAGAAGACCTTCACCTACAGCTATGGCTTCGAACTCGTCGGCACGAACGAGAGCGTCTATGATTTCGGCGTGGGCGACCGGGTGCGGCGCAACTATTTCATCGCCGCGCTGCCGGGGCAGGCGGTGTTCGACCGGTCGAACGATCTGCTGAACCCCACCAAGGGCTATCGCCTCAAGATCAACCTCAGCCCCGAGACGTCGGTGCAGGGATCGATCAGCCCCTATCTGCGCTCGATGCTGGAGGGGACGGTCTATTATCCCGCCAGTACCAGCCTGACGATCGCCGGCCGCGTGCGCGTCGGCTCGATCGACGGCGTGGCGCGCGACGATCTCGCGCCGTCGCGGCGTTATTATGGCGGCGGCGGCGGATCGGTGCGCGGCTATGGCTATCAGCGGCTCGGGCCGCTCGATGCGCAGGGCAACCCGGTGGGCGGCCGCTCGCTCAACGAATTCGCGGTGGAGGCGCGCTACCGCTTCGGCAATTTCGGTGTCGTGCCGTTCTTCGATGCTGGCCAGGCTTATGCGAGCAGCCTGCCCAAATTCTCCGCGCTGCAATATGGCGCGGGCATCGGCGGGCGCATCTACACCAATTTCGGGCCGCTGCGCGTCGATGTCGCGACGCCGCTGAACCCGCGGCCGGGTGACAGCAAGGTCGCCCTCTACATCTCGATCGGGCAGGCCTTCTGATGACGGACGAAGGCGAAGCGACCGCAGCGGTGGGGACCACGACGCGGCCCTTGTGGCAGCGCATCCTGAAATGGCTGGCGTTCGCGCTGATCGGGCTGGTGGTGCTGGTGCTGGCGATCGTGCTCGGGATCAATACCGATCCCGGCCGCCGGTTCGTCGCGGACAAGCTCGGCGGCTACACCACCGCATCGGGGCTGAACATCAAGGTCGGGCGGATCGACGGATCGCTCTATGGCCATATGATCCTATCCGACGTGCGCGTCGCCGATCCGACGGGCGTCTTCCTCACCGCGCCGCGGCTCGACGTCGACTGGCGTCCGTTCGCCTATGCGCAGAACCACATCGACGTGCGTTCGCTCGATGCCGCGTTGGTGACGCTCGCGCGCAGCCCCGCGCTCAAGGCGACGCCCAGCGACCCCAACGCGCCACTGCTTCCCGATCTCGATATCGACATCAATCGGCTGCGCATCGCGCGTTTCGTGATCGGCGCGCCGGTCACCGGCCAGGTTCATGTGCTGAGCCTCGACGGTGGCGCCCATATCGCCGACCGCCGCGCGCAGCTCACTGCCGCCGCGGTCGCGCTGAAGGGGCCGGGGGTCGCCGGCGGCGACCGCCTCGCGCTCAAGCTGGATGCCGTGCCCGATGCCAACCGGCTGGATCTCGATGCGAAGCTGACGGCGCCGGTTGGCGGCGTCGTCGCGGGGCTCACCGGGCTGAAGGCGCCACTCGCCGTCTCGGTGGGCGGCAAGGGAACATGGGCTGGCTGGCAGGGGCGCGCGATCGCGACGCTTGGCGGCGGGCAGCTCGCGAATCTGGCGGTCGCATCGCGCTCCGGCCATATCGAGGTGCGCGGCACGACCAAGCCGGGGCTCTATCTCCAGGGTCCGGTCGAGCGGCTGACGAGCCCCGAAATGGCGGTCGCGATCGACACCACGCTCGACCAGCGGCGTGCCGATACGCGGATCAAGCTCAGCTCCAGCGCGCTGGCGGTGGATGCCGGCGGCCTGATCGACCTCGCGCGCAACCGGTTCGGCAATTTCGCGGTCGATGCGCGGCTGCTCACCCCCGGTGCGATCGCGCCCGCGCTCGCCGGGCGTGACGTCGCCGCGCGCGTGGTGCTCGACGGCGCCTTCGCCACGCCGACGGTGGACTATAAGATCCGCGCCGCCGCGCTCGGTTTTTCGGGCACCACCGTGGAGGATCTCTATGCCGAGGGGCTGGCGCGGGTCGATGCCAAGCGCATCCTCGTGCCCGTCAAGGCGCGCGCGCGCCGCGTGACCGGGCTGAACGCCGCGGCGGGCGGGCTGCTCAACAACCTCACCGTCAATGGCGACTTCGCGATCCAGGGCGTCAACGTCCTCTCGGACAATCTGCACGTCCGCTCGAGCAACATCGATGCGACCGCGATCGTCGTGGCGAACCTGTCGACCGGGCGTTACACCGGCGCGCTGAAGGGCCGGATCAACGATTACCGCGTCGACGGCATCGGCATCGTCAACCTGACGACCGACGCCAATCTGGTGACGACCCCGGCCGGCTTCGGGATCAAGGGCCGGGTGGTCGCCACCACCGCGCGGATCTTCAACGACGGCGCGCGCAGCTTCCTCGGCGGCGACGCGGTGATGCGGGCGGACGTTGGCTATGCGCCGAACGGACTCATCACCTTCTCGAACCTGCGGATGAACGCGCCACAGTTCCGCGTGACGCGGGGCGAGGGGCGCTATGCGCCGAACGGGCAGTTGCTCGTTTCCGCCGATGCCTATTCGACGCAATATGGCCCGCTCACCGCGCGCGTCAGCGGGACGGTGAACGATCCGGTGGTGCTGCTGGAGGCGGCGCATCCGGGCGTCGGCGTCGGGCTCGTCGGGCTGAAGGCGCGGATCGTCGGCCGCGGCGGCGCCTATGCCGTGCTCGCCAGCGGCGGGACGCAATATGGCCCGTTCACCGCGGACGTGCTCGTCCGCCCCGGCCGCGAGTTGGCGGTAGACATCCACCGCGTCGTGTTCGCGGGCATCGTCGCCACCGGCCGCGTGGTACAGACGGTGGCGGGTCCATTCGCGGGGCAGCTCCAGTTCGCCGGATCGGGGCTGAACGGCCAGGTCGCGCTCGGTGCGCAGGGCAAATATCAGCGGGCCGTTGTCAACGCGCGCGCGGACAATGCCAAGATCCCGGGACCGGTGGATTTCACCATCGGCCGCGCGATCGTGAACGCCACGGCGGTGCTCTATCCGACCGCGCCGCAAGTGGTGGCCGACGTCCAGGTCGGCGATCTGCGCTATGGCGCCACCGTGCTGTCGGCGGCGCGTGCGAAGGTAAACTATGTCGGCGGCCACGGCACCGCGCAGGCGCTGCTCACCGGCTCCAACGGCGTGCCCTTCCGGCTTGCCGCCAACGCCCAGCTTTCGCCGAGCGACTATCTCGTCGCGCTGCAGGGGCAGGCGAATGGCATCGCTTTCCACACCGGCAACCCCGCGCGAATCCATGCGACGAAGGGCGTCTATGCGCTGGCGCCGACGCAGATCGCGTTCGGGCAGGGCAGCACCGGCGGCGCGTTGCGCCTGGCGGGGCGCTACGGTGCCGGGCTCGCGCTTCAGGCGCGGCTCGACCGGCTCGACCTGTCGATCGCCAACGCGCTCATCCCCAATCTCGGCATCGCCGGGCAGGCAACCGGCAGCCTCGACCTGACCCAGCCGAACAGCAGCGCGATCCCCAATGCCGATGCACGGCTGACGATCGCCAATTTCCAGCGCACCGGACTTGCCGCCGTGTCCGAACCCGTCGACATCGTGTTCGCCGGCAAGCTGCTGCCCGATGGCGGCGAGGCGCGCGCGATCGTCAAGCGCGGCGGCACGCCCGTCGGGCGGATGGTGGCGACGCTGCGGCCGTTGCCGCCGAGCGCCGGCTCCTGGTCGACGCGGCTGATGGCCGCGCCGCTCTCGGGCGGGATCCGCTACAACGGCCCCTCGGCGGTGCTGTTCAGCCTTGCCGCGCTGCCCAACCAGCAAGTGTCCGGCCCGATTGCGATCGCCGCCGATTTCGGCGGCACCGTGACCGCGCCGCGTATCAATGGCCTGATCCGCGCCGACAACCTGACCTATGACAACGAGACCTATGGCACCCGCCTGTCGCAGATGAAGATCGCGGGCCGGTTCAACAACGACCGGCTCGAACTGACGAGCCTCAGCGCCCGTGCGGGCGACGGCACGGTCCAGGCGCAGGGCAGCGTGGGCCTCGCCGCCGACAGCGGCTATCCGATCGATCTGCGGGCGACGCTCGACAAGGCGCAACTGGCCAAGAGCGATGCGCTCGGCGCGACCGCCAGCGGGACCGTCCACCTGACCAACGGCAAGGATGGCGGCCTGATCCAGGGCGATATCACGGTGCCCAATGCACGCTACGAGATCATCCGCCAGGGCGCGGCCGAAGTGCCCGAACTGACGGGCGTGCGCCGCAAGAGCGACATGGTGCCGGGCCGACCGACCGACCGGCCGAAGCCGGCGCCCACCGGACTGTTCAAGCTCGATCTCCATGTCCGCGCGGCCAACCAGCTCTTCGTCTCGGGCATGGGACTCGAATCCGAATGGTCGATGAACCTGCGGATCGGCGGCACCAGCGCCGCGCCGGTCATCACCGGCGGCCTCGATCTTGTCCGCGGCACCTATTCCTTCTCGGGCAAGCGCTTCGACGTGACCAAGGGCGAGATCCGCTTCCGCGGCGGCGCCCTGACCGATCCGGATATCAACATCGTCGCTTCCACCACGACGAGCGACATCACCGTGACGATCAACATCACCGGCACGGGCGAGCATCCGCAGATCGCGTTCACCTCGACACCGACGCTGCCGCAGGACGAGGTGCTGAGCCGCCTGCTGTTCGGCACGTCACCGACGAACCTGTCCGCCACAGAAGCGATCCAGCTCGCCGCGGCGCTTAATTCGCTGCGGGGATCGAGCGGGGGCGGGCTCAACCCGCTCGGCAAGCTCCGCTCGGCCACCGGGTTCGACCGGCTGCGCATCCTCGGTGCGGACCAGGCGACGGGTCGCGGCACGTCGCTGGCGGCGGGCAAATATATCAGCAAGAACATCTATGTGGAGATCATCACCGATGCGCGCGGCTTCACCGCCACGCAGCTCCAGGTGTCGCTGTCCCGCGTGCTGAGCGTGTTGTCCTCCACCGGTTCGTTCGGCGGCAGCAACGTCTCGGTCAAATATTCGCGAGACTTCCGCTAGACCGCGCGATAGGCTGCCCTCCACCGAATAGAAGACCGGGTATGGTGGAGAGGCGCATATGACCGAACATCTCGACGTGATCGTCGTGGGGGCCGGCATTTCCGGCATCGGGATGGGCTATCACCTCCAGACGCGCTGTCCGGATCGCAGCTACGCCATATTGGAGGGGCGGGCGGCGATGGGCGGGACCTGGGACCTGTTCCGCTACCCCGGCATCCGCAGCGATTCGGACATGCACACGCTGGGCTTCGTCTTCCATCCCTGGACGGGGGCCAAGGCGATCGCCGACGGTCCTTCGATCCGCGAGTATGTCGTGGAAACCGCGCAGACCTATGGCATTGATCGGCATATCCGCTTCTCGCACCGGGTGACCAGCGCGACCTGGTCGAGCGAGGAGGCGCGCTGGACGGTCGGCGGCACCGGCCCCGACGGCGCGCCCGTCACGCTCACCTGCAACTTCCTGTGCATGTGCGCGGGATATTATGACTATGCGCGCGGCCACACGCCCGATTTCGCCGGCGCGGCCGATTTCCAGGGCATGATCGTCCACCCGCAATTCTGGCCCGCCGATCTCGATTATGCGGGCAAGGAAGTGGTCGTGATCGGCAGCGGCGCCACGGCCGTCACGCTCGTGCCTGAAATGGCGAAGCAGGCGGCGCATGTGACGATGCTCCAGCGCTCGCCCACCTATGTCGTCTCGCGCCCCTCGGCGGACCGCGTCGCCGACTGGCTGCGCGAACGCCTGCCGGCCAAGCTCGCTTACGGTCTGACGCGGTGGAAGAACGTGCTGTGGGGCATGTTCTTCTTCCGTCTCGCCCGCCGCCGCCCGGAAAAGGTGAAGCAGCGCATCCTCGGCATGGTGCGCGAGCATCTCGGGCCGGATTACGACGTCGCGACGCATTTCACGCCGCGCTACAATCCGTGGGATCAGCGGATGTGCATGGTGCCCGACGCCGATCTGTTCGGCGCGATCAACGCCGGCACCGCGACCGTGGTGACCGACACGATCGACCGGTTCACCGCGCACGGCATCCGCCTCGCGTCGGGCGCGGAACTGCCCGCCGACGTGATCGTCACCGCGACGGGGCTGGAGCTGCAACTGATGAGCGGCGTCGACTTCCGCGTCGACGGTGAACCCGTCGATTGGTCGCGCCGGCTGCAATATAAGGGCATGATGTTCTCGGACGTGCCCAATCTGGCGTCGGTGTTCGGCTATACCAATGCGTCGTGGACGCTGAAGGCCGATCTGACCGCGATGTATGTCTGCCGCCTGCTCAACACGATGCGCAAGCGCGGGCTGCGGCAGGCGACGCCGTACAATGCGGATGCGGCGATGAGCACCGAGCCCTTCCTCGATTTCTCGTCGGGCTATGTCACGCGCGCGATCGATAGCCTGCCGAAACAGGGCGCGAAGAAGCCGTGGAAGCTGAACCAGAATTACGCGCTCGACATTCTGGCGCTGCGGCTGGGATCGGTGGACGACGGCATGCGCTTCTCGAACCCTGTCGCCGCCCGGGCACACGAGCCGGCCTGACACGCCGCTTGCACGGTTCGTTCGATCGAACTAAAGCGGCGGCCATGCACAGCCGCCTTCTCGACATCGCCATCGGCGAGTTCGGCAGCAAAGGGCTGGAAGGCGCCAGCACGCGCGGGATCGCTGCGGCGGCGGGCACGGCGATGTCGTCGATCACCTATCATTTCGGGGGCAAGGAAGGCCTTTATCTCGCCGCTGCCGACCGGATCGCGGAACGGCTGGCCGAGGATATGGGTGGCGTCATCGAAGCCGAAGGGATGGTCGACGATGGCGATCCGGCCGCCGCCACGGCTGCCCTTCAGCGAATCCTCGCCCGGCTGGCGGACAAGATCGGCGGTGCCACCGGGAGCGATGCGTCGCTGTTCATCCTGCGCGAGCAGATGAACCCCGGCGCGGCGTTCGACCGGCTTTACGGCGGCGTGATGGGGCGCATGCTGGAAACCATCGTCGCCTTGGTGCGCGCGGCCACGGGGCTTGCCGATTCGCGGGCGGCGCGGATCGTGACGATCACGCTATTCGGCCAGGTGCTGGCGCTGCGGGGATCGCGCGCCGCGTGCCTCCGCCTGCTCGGCCAGGACGGGATGGACCCCGAACACCTGGCTGAGATAAAGGGCCGCATCGCGGCTAACACCGATGCCATTCTCGCCCGGCTGCGCGCCGAAGCACAGGGGACGTCATGAGCGATTCGAGCACCGATGAGGAGCGCAAGGCTTCGCACGACGATGCCCGTGGGGACGAGCATTCCGAGGCCGCGAGTCCGTCCGACGACGGCGGCAAGAACGATGGCGATGACGGCGAGGACAAGGCCGACAAGCCCAAGAAGCCGTCCATCTTCGCGAAGCCGCTCTTCTGGATCATCCTGATCGTCGTCGTGGCGCTGCTGGTCGTCGGCGGCGTGCTCTACTGGTTGCACGCCCGCCAGTATGAGACGACCGACGATGCGTTCGTCGATGCCCATATCGTGCGGATCGCACCGCAGACCGGGGGCACGCTGGTGGCCGTCGCCAATGTCGACAACCGGCATGTGAAGGCGGGCAGCCTGCTCGCGGTGATCCAGCCGACCGGCCCGCAGGCGCAGCTCGCCGAGGCGCAAGCCAATGTCGCGCAGGCGCAAGCCCAGGCGGGCCAGGCGCATGCGCAAGTGACCGCCGCCCTCGCCAACGAGGCGCAGGTGGCTGCGCAGGCCCGGGCGCCGCTCGCCGCTGCGATCAAGGCGCGGCAGGATCTGCAGCGCTACGAAACGCTGCTTCGCCTCGATCCCAATGCGGTCGCTGGGCAGCAGCTCGACGCCGCGCGCGCGACCGCGCGCTCGGCCGATGCCGATGCCGCCGCCGCCCGCCGCCAGATCGACAGCGCCGCCGCGAACGTCACCGTCGCGCGCCGCCAGATCGGTGCGGCGAACGCCACGGTCGCCGCGCGGCGCGCGCAGGTGCAGCAGGCGAACGTGACGCTGGGCAATCTCCGGCTGAAGGCGCCGGTCGATGGGCAGGTGGTGAACCGGTCGGTCAATCTGGGATCCTATGTCGGCCCCGGCACGCAGTTGATGGCGATGATCCCCGATCGGCTGTGGGTGACCGCGAACTTCAAGGAAACGCAGCTCACCCATATGCAGATCGGGCAGGGTGTGGCGATCCATGTCGATGCCTATCCCGGGGTCGATTTCGTCGGGCATGTCGATTCGATCCAGCGCGGCGCGGGGCAGGCGTTCGCGCTGCTGCCGCCGCAGAATGCCACGGGCAATTACGTGAAGGTGGTGCAGCGCGTGCCGGTGCGCATCCTCTTCGACGTCAAGAACGGCGCCGATCCGCGCCGCTATGCGATCGGGCCGGGCATGTCGGTCGTTCCCACCGTCAAGGTGCGCTGAGCATGGCGGGCGCCGCCGAGTCCGGTGGCTGGAGCCCCGCGCGTTCGGCGGCGGGGCCCTATAGCCCGTGGCTGATCGTCACGATCATCTCGATCCCGACGTTCATGGAGGTGCTCGACACATCGATCGCCAATGTCAGCCTCGATCATATCGCCGGCGGCCTGTCGATCTCGACCGATCAGGCGACGTGGGTGCTGACGAGCTATCTGGTCGCCAACGCGATCATCATCCCGATCTCGGGCTGGCTGAGCGACGCGATCGGGCGGAAACGCTATTTCCTCCTGTCGATCGCGCTCTTTACGCTCGCCTCGTTCCTGTGCGGCGTGGCACCCAATCTCCAGACGCTCGTCATCGCGCGCGTGCTTCAGGGGATCGGCGGCGGCGGCCTCGCACCCGTCGAACAGTCGATCCTGGCGGATACGTTTCCGCCCAAGCAACGCGGCATGGCGTTCGCCGCGTTCGCCATCGTGGTGGTGGTGGGGCCGGTGCTCGGCCCGTCGCTGGGCGGCTACATCACCGAAAATGCCAGTTGGCACTGGGTGTTTCTCATCAACGTGCCGATCGGCATCGCGGCGTTCTTTCTCGCCGAGACGTTCGTCGACGAGCCCAAGGCGATGGAGGAAGACCGCCAGGCGCGCATGAAGAAGGGGCTGCGGATCGACTATTGGGGCGTGATCCTGGTGGCGCTGGGGCTCGGTTTCCTGGAGATCACGCTCGATCGCGGCGAGCGCGAGGATTGGTTCGCCAGCCCGCTGATCGTCGCCTCCGCCGTGACGGCGGGATTGGCGCTGATCGCGCTCGTCATCCGCGAACTGACGGTGGAAGATCCCGTCGTCGATCTGAAACTGCTCGGCAACCGCAACTTCGCGATCACCGTATCGCTGATGGGGCTGACGGGCCTGATCCTGTTCGGGACGACGCAGTTGATCCCGCAGATGCTCCAGCAGGTGCTCGGCTACAGCGCGCTCGACGCGGGGCTGGCGTTGACCGCCGGCGGTTTCGCCACGCTGGTCGCAGTGCCGATCGCGGGGCGGCTGGCGGGATCGGTCGATGTGCGGCTGATGCTGTTCCCGGCCTTGCTGGTGCAGGCGGCGGCGCTGTGGAACCTGTCGCATTTCACCGCCGATATCAGCTTTTCCGACGCGGCGATCGCGCGCCTCTATCAATCGATGGCGCTGCCGTTCCTGTTCGTGCCGATCAACGCGGTGGCTTATGTGGGATTGCGGCAGAATCAGACCGCGCAGGCGTCGAGCCTGTTGAACGTCTTCCGCAATCTGGGCGGCACGATCGGCATCGCGTTTGCCCAGTCGCTGTTCGCCAACCGGCAGCAGGTCGAGCAGGCGAACCTTACCTATGTGACCAACCCGCTCAATCCCAATTACAACAATTGGTTGAGCGATGCGACGCGGGTGTTGGGCAGCGCGGGCGATGCGGTGACGACGCCGCTGGCGGTGCTGTACCAGCAGCTTCAGCGTCAGGCGAACATGCTCGCCTTTCTCGACGTATTCCGTACGCTGATGGTGGTGACGCTCGTGCTGTCGCCGCTCGCCTTGTTCTTGAAAGTGGATCGATCGGGCGGCAAGCCGGCCGGCGGGGGGATGGGACATTGACGATCCGCAAGGCTGTTCTGCTGGCGGCGGTCGCGCTTTCGGGCTGCACGGTCGGGCCGAACTATCGGCCCCCCGCCGTCGATGCGCCAGCGGCGTTCGTCGAACCTCAGCCCGCGCCGGGTGCGGCGGTGGACCCGGCGACATGGTGGCGCGCGTTCGGCGATCCGGTGCTCGACGGCCTCGTCACGCGCGCGCTGGCGGGCAATCCCGACATGGCGGCGGCCGCCTCGCGCGTTCGCCAGGCGCGGCTGGGCGAGATCGCCGCGCGCGCGCAGGGGCTGCCGACCCTCGGCGCGACCGGCGGCGCAAGCCATGTCGAATTCAGCAAGAATGCGGGCTTCGCCTCGCTCGCCCAGCTCTTCTCGGGCACGAGCGGCGGCGGGACGTCGGGCAGCGCGTCGAACACCGGCATCGCGCTGCCGGGCAGCGGGATCACCACCTTCTCCGCGGGCTTCGACGCGAGCTGGGAAATCGACATCTTCGGTGGCGTACGCCGCGGGGTGGAGGCAGCCCGCGCGCGCACCGAAGCCGCGGAATGGTCGCGGCGCGACGCGGCGGTGACGCTGGCCGCCGAAGTGGCGCAGGGATATTTCGCGCTGCGGCTCGATCAGGTGCAGGCCGCGGTGATCGCGCAGGAGATCGATCGGCAGCGCCGTGCCCTTGGCATCTCGGGCGAGATCGCGCGGGCCGGCCTCGTGCCGCCGATCGACGTGACCCGCCAGCGCGGGCGGATCACCGATGCCGAGGCGCGACTGGCGCCGGTGCAGGGTGATGCGGCCGTTCGCGTTCATGCCCTGGCCGTGCTGCTGGGTGCGACGCCCGAAGCGCTGGCGACCGAGCTGTCGGCGCCGTCCGCCGTCGCGGCGGGGCTGCCCGTCGTTCCCGCAGGCCTGCCGTCGGACCTGCTTCGCCGCCGGCCGGATATCCGCGCGGCCGAGCGGCAATTGGCCGCCGCCAACGCCGATATCGGTGTGGCGGTGGCGGATCTCTATCCGCGCTTCTCGTTGACGGGTGTGGCGGAGCTGATCTCCACGTCGCTCGCCACCCTGTTCGAGCGCGACAGCCTCCAACTGACGGGGTCCGGCGCGGTGACGTTTCCGCTCGTCGATTTCGGACGGCGGCGCGCGACGGTCGAGAGCCGGCGCGAAGACCGCGAACAAGCCTATCTACGCTATCGCTCGACCGTGCTGGTGGCGCTTCGGGACGTGGAGGACGCGTTGGCGCGACTCGAAGCGGAACGGCGGCGACATGCCGCCCTCGAGCGCGCGCTGGCGGATCAGCAGACCAGTGCGAACGCGACTCTGGCACAATATCGCACGGGTTTCGTGGCGCAGGACAGTCTGCTGAACGCCGAAGCCCAAGTGCTGAGCGCGCGCGAGCAACTGGCGGCCAGCGATGCCGATCTGCGTCAGCAGACCGCGGCGTTGTTCAAGGCGCTGGGTGGGGGCTGGGACACGACGCCCGTTCCGGCGCGGCCCTCTCGCTGAGGGCGTAGCGTCTCGGTCCGAAACGGATCGTTATTTGCCGGATCGCTATTCGATGTCGGTGTCGCGCGAGTCGGCTCGAACATGTTGCGGCAATTCCGGCCCGAACGACGTCAAACCTTGAATATTCAAGGATTCTCGATCCTTCGGGCCGAAAGTCATCCCTTTACCAGGGACGAAGGCCGTCGCCGTAAACGAGCGAAATGAGAAATGCCAACATGCCAGTCTCCCTTGTTCTACACCCTTTCGGATGCATCCGCACAATAATGGATAATGAAACCTTAAACAATCCCCGTAACGATGGGGCAATAGTGTTGCCGGATCCGCCGATCCGAAATTAAGGATATCTTCAGTCCGACCCGATAGGCCGGGAGCATGAGTGATCCGCGGCCAGATCGTGACACGAAGACCGGTCGTTCCCGAGAGGGTGGCATCGCGGGGCCGGACCAAACGGCTTCGGCGTTCCGGGGGCATGATTGGTGCTTCATCGTCTTTGCCGAAATCGCGAATTTCGCCTTTTTGCGGCGCCACATGGGGCAGCCCCGCGCGAACCTGCTGGCGAAGGATGTCGCCGAGGTGATCGCACGGATTCTGCCGGAAAGCCGTGTCGCGATCGCTGCACGCGATACCGTGGAGATCAGCTTCACGGGTGAGTCGCGTGGTGATCTGGACGTGGTGCTGGGCCGTGTCCACGATGGCTTCGCCAAGCCGCTCGACATCGACGGCGAGCCGCATCACGTCGATCTCGCGCTGGGTGCCAGCGCCGCCATGGCGCATGAATGCGACGAGGTTCGGCTGGTCGAAGAGGCGGAAGCCGCGTTGCGCGAAGCCCGTGTCGAGCGAACGACGATCGCGCGCGACATTGCGGAGGTGACTGCGGCGATCGACCGGATCGCGCTGGCCCGCGATCTGTCGGGCGCGATCGTGGCGGGCGAGCTGTTCCTGCAATATCAGCCCAAGGTTCACCTGCGCCGTCAGGAGGTCGCCAGTATCGAGGCGCTGGTCCGCTGGAACCATCCCGTCCGCGGCCTGGTCCTGCCAGGCGATTTCATTCCGATGGCGGAAGAGACCGCCGATATTCTGCCGCTCACGCTGTGGACGATCAACCAGGCCATCACCGATCAAGCCATTCTGGCGGCGAACGGACACGATCTCACGATCTTCATCAACATCGCCGGCAAGTTGCTGGCCGATCGCGCGTTCGTGCGCGAGGCCTGTGCGTTGGTGAAGACCAGCGGTGCGAAGCTGGGTTTCGAAATCACCGAGACTTCGGTGATCCGCGATCCGGAAAGCGCCATCCGTCACCTCAAGATCTTCGCGGAGATCGGGGTGGTCATCGCGATCGATGATTACGGCGCCGGGTTGTCGTCGCTGGCCTATCTCAAGCAATTGCCGGCGCGTGAATTGAAGATCGACAAGCTGTTCATCACACAGCTTACCAGTTCCCACCGCGACCCACTGATCGTTCGCTCGACCATCGATCTGGCGCACGCGATGGAAATGGAAGTGGTGGCCGAGGGCGTCGAGACCGCCGCGGCCATGGCGCTGCTGTCGGTGATGGGCTGCGACCTGATTCAGGGCTTCCTCATCAGTCGACCGATCGGTTTAGAGGCTCTTATCCAATTTTTGGATGCGGATCGCACGTTTCAATCCGTCACCAATTTTCCACTTTCCTTCGCCAAGCCGTCGAGCGTTAGAACGCGTGGCTGATCGGGTGAGGATCATCAGCGCGCTATCTGTGCTGCTATCGCTTCTATCCGTCCCCGCTGCATTGCTCAGCCAGAGTAAAACGACAGAAACAGTGTCGGCATGCGATGCCGTCATTGCCGATGCCAAGGCGCATATGCAGACCGACTCAGGGGCCGCCGGTCGGATCGCGGTCAATGCTCGCCGTTGCGCACTGAAGATCGCCGATACCAGAGCACGCGGCATTGTGATGGCCAACGCGGACTGGCTGCGCGGTGAGGCGTATCTCCGCGTAGACGATATCAAAAATGCCGCTTTGTCGATTAGTAGAGCGAAAAAGCTGGCCCTCCAGTTAAAGCCATCCGGAAGGCTATATGGTGATATTCTGCTGTCTAGCGGGGGCATCCATCAAAGTCGCGGCGAGCCCGCGCTTGCTCTTGCCGATTATCAAGGCGCTCATCGCGTATACAGCAGCATCGGTGATACCCGGCAACAGGCTGTCACACGGGTTACGATGGGGTTGCTATATTATGATGCCAAGGATCTCAATTCAGCGCTGAAGTATCTCGATCAAGCGCAAGATATTTATAGCTCGGATGCGGCTTTGTCCGTCTCCATCTTCAACAACCGTGGACTCATCATGCAGGATCTTGGTCGCTTCCGCGACTCCGAGATCCAATACGCCAAAGCCCTCGCCCTCGCAGACCGCATGGGCAGCGCGCTCCTGCGGGCCCGGATTCTCGGCAATATCGCGCGCGTCCGGCTGAAGGCGGGGGATGTCGGGGGCGCCGATGCCGTCATCCGCCGGGGCTATGCGCTCACCGGCGATGGCGAGGCGGCGGTGTGGCGGTCGCAGTTCGTGGGGCTGGCGGCGCAGGCGGCGCTGCAGCACCATGCCTATGCGCACGCGGCGACGCTGATCGGCGAACGGTTCGAGGGCGTCGATCCGGACACCACCACGCTCACCTTTCGCGAGGCGCACCAGACGGCGTACGAAGCCTATCGCGCGATCGGCGATACCGAGCACGCGCTCGTCCATCTCGCCGCGCTGAAGCGGCTGGACGACAAGGCGACTGCGCTCGCCACGTCAAGCAACACCGCACTGATGGCGGCGCGGTTCGATTTCGCGAACCAGGCGCTGAAGATCGCCAAGCTTCAGGCCGAGGATCTGCGTCGCAGCGTCGCATTCCAGCGGGCGCGGGCGCAGTCGCAGCGCACGATCTTCCTGGGGGCCGCCGGCAGCAGCGTGGTCGTGATCGGGCTGCTCGTCTTAGCGTTGGTCATCGGCCGGCGCGCCCGACGCAAGGTGGATGCCGCTAACGCCGATCTGGCGGTGACCAACGCCTCGCTCGCCCGCGCGCTGGCCGCCAAGACCGAGTTCCTCGCCACGACGAGCCACGAGATCCGCACGCCGCTGAACGGCATCCTGGGCATGACTCAGGTGATGCTGGCCGATCCGCGGCTGTCGCCCGACCTCCGCGATCGGATCGGCATCGTGCATGGCGCCGGCACGACGATGCGCACGCTGGTGGACGATATTCTCGACGTCGCGAAGATGGAGACCGGCAAACTGACGCTGGAGCATATCGCCTTCGATCTTGCCGAGACCATCGCGGGCGCGACTCGGATGTGGGAGGATCAGGCGCGGGCCAAGGGCGTGGGCTTCACGGTCGATCTCGCGGACTGCCCCGGACGGATCATGGGCGATCCGGCGCGGGTGCGGCAGATCATGTTCAACCTGTTGTCGAATGCGTTGAAGTTCACCCCGTCGGGCGCGGTGCGGTTGCGGGTCGCCGCCGTGAGCCCGCAGGATTATGCGATCGCGATATCCGATTCGGGGATCGGCATCGCCGCGGCGCAGCAGGAGGTGATCTTCGAATCCTTCCGTCAGGCGGATGCCGGAACGACGCGGCGGTTCGGCGGCACGGGGCTCGGTTTGGCGATCTGCCGCAATCTCGCACGGGCGATGGGCGGCGATATCGCCGTTGCAAGTCGGGAGGGGGAGGGCGCGACCTTCACCGTCACCCTGCCGCTGGTGCACGCCGAGCCCATCGTGCCGCCGTGCGCGGCGGCGTCGCAGGGCGACGGGCCGGTGCTGCTGGTCGTCGATCGCAGTCCGATTGGGCGGAGCATGTTCCGCACGCTGCTCGCGCCGCATGTCGGCTCGGTGCGATGCGCGGCGAGCATGGACGAGGCCGTCGGGTGCATCGCGGCGGGGGGCATCGCGCAGGTGTTGCTCGACGAAGCCACGGTGCGCGATGCGGGCGATCCGGTCGAAACGGTGTCGGCGATCGCTGCCGCGGCCCGGCCTCATGGCACCGGCGTCGCATTGTTGTGGCAGGGAGCGGACGAAGAAGGCTGCCGGCATCTGGCGCAAACCGGCATCGCCCATGTGATCGCCAAACCGATCGGCGGCGGCGCACTGGCTGCGGCGATATTCGGCCCGAAAACGACGTCGAACGTAACGGAGTCGCTTGTGTCGCATGCGGCGTAGGCAGATAAGCAGCGGCAATATGATACATTCAAGCCCATGCATTGTCAGCCCGGAATTAGACCGGAAATGAACATACTTTTCATCGAGGACGATCGGATGAACCGGCGCGTCGTCCACGATATGCTGAACGTCGCCGGCGCGACCATGGCCGAGGCGGAAAGCGCCGAGGAGGGTCTCGCGCTGATCGACGCGAATGATTATGCCATCGTGCTGGTCGATCTGCGGATGCCCGGCATGGACGGCATCACCGCGATCCGCCACATCCGTGCCCGAACCGACGCCAAGGCGAAGCTTCCCGTGATCGTCGTCACCGCCGATGCCGCCGCCGATCTGCGCGCGCGCTGCCTGGAAGCGGGCGCGGACGAGGTGCTCTTCAAGCCGGTGGCGATGGACGCGCTGTTCGATGCGATGGGCCGCATCCTCGCGCGCGGTGCCGAGGGCGGCGGGATGATCGCTTAGCCGGGGCGCCCGAGCGCGGCACCCAGCGACGCGGTGGCGCTGCCGCGTCGCGCGGGTTTGGGCTGCGACGGATCGGGTGCCCAGCCGGTGAGGAATATCAGGTCGAAATGTTCGCGCGTCCGCCCGTCGGCATCCGCCGCGGCGGAAAACGCGTGCGCGGCTGCGGCGAGCGCGCCGCGGGTGAGCGGCCGGCGTTCCATGAGCAGGTTGCTCGCCGCCATCCCGCGAAGATCTCCCAGCAGCCGAAGCATGTCGCCATAGCCCACCGCGAGCGCCTCGACATCGGCGACCGGCAGCGCGAACCCCGCGCGCATCAGCAGATCGCCGGCGGAGCGCACGTCGACCAGCGGGTGGAGCCGCGCGACGGGCCGGTCGGCCTCCGCCGTGCGCAGCGCGGCGCGCAGCCGGGGCAGGCTGTTGCCGCCGACGAAGGCGCCGAGAAACAGCCCGTCCGGGCGCAGCGCGCGGCGGATCAGGCTCAGCGCGCCCGGCAGGTCGCCGACCTGATCGAGCACTCCGGCGCTTACCACCAGATCGAAGGAGGCATCGGCGAAGGGCAGCCGGTCCTCGTCCGCCTGAACGCCACCCGCGTGCGACGCGAAGAGGAAGCCGGAATCCACCCGCGCCACGCGCGCGCCCGCCGGCGGGGCAAAGGCGCCGTCGAAGCAGCCGCAATCGAGCACATCGGCAAAATCGCGCTTCACCGTATCCAGTCGGTCTGCGATCCCCTCGATCATGGCGGCGCGCAGGAAATCATGCGCCGCAAAGCCGCGGGCGGCGCGGTCGCGGCGCAAGCGGCGCGCGGTGCGATCGAAGATGTCGGGGCTGCTCACCGGAGCGCTTGTGCCGCGTCGCAGGGCCAGCGACAAGCGGGCATGGCGCGTTGGCTCGATCCGGTGGAGGCGATCATACGCCTCGCGCTGCCGCCCCGCTGCGCGGGGTGCGGGGCGCCCGTCGGCGACGATCACCGGTTCTGCGCGACCTGTTGGGCCAGCCTCAGGTTTCTGGGGCCCCCCTGGTGCGCGGGCTGCAATCGCCCCTTCGCCTATGATCGCGGCGACGACGCCCGTTGCGCTACCTGCCTCGCCGATCCGCCCCGCCACGCCGGGGTTCGCGCCGCCGTCGCGTATGGCGATGTCGCCCGCGCGCTGGCGCTGCGGCTGAAATATGGCGGCCGGACCGCGCTCGCCGAAACGATGGCGCGGCAGATGGTGCGAGTGATGCCCGGGGATGCCGATCTGCTGGTGCCGGTGCCGCTCCACCGCTGGCGGATCTGGTCCCGGGGGTTCAACCAGGCCGCGCTGATCGCGGGCGCGGTGGGGCGACGCTCGGGTGTCGCGCATGATCCGTCGGTGCTGCGGCGCGTGAAGCGCACCCCGATGCTGCGCGGCCTGAGCGGCAAGGCACGCGCACGCGCCGTGGCGGGCGCGTTCCGCGTGACGGACCGCGCGCGGATCGTGGGTCGGGCGGTGGTGCTGGTGGACGACGTTCATACCAGCGGCGCGACCGCGGCGGCCTGCACGCGCGTGCTGCTGGCGGCGGGGGCGCGGTCGGTGACGATCCTGTGCTGGGCGCGCGTGCTGGACGAGACCGCGGTCGATTGACAAGACGGCCCCGCCGCCACATCTCGGGCCGATGGCAAAGGTTGAAATCTACACCAAGGCGTTCTGCCCCTATTGCTCGCGCGCGATGAAGCTGCTGGCGGCCAAGGGCGTCGTTCCCCAGGAATATGATATCAGCCTCGGCGGACCCAAGCGTGCCGAGATGCTGGCGCGCGCACCCGGCCGCACGACCGTGCCGCAGATTTTCATCGACGGCACCCATGTCGGCGGATCGGACGATCTCGCCCTGCTGGAGCGCGAAGGAAAGCTCGATCCGCTGCTCGGCGGATGAAGATCGCCGTCCTCCAGATGACGAGCGGGATCGACCCTGCCGCCAATGCCGCCACGATCGTCGATGCGATCGAACGGGCAGCCGATGCCGGAGCGACGATGGTTTTCACGCCCGAAATGTCCGGCCTGATCGACCGGGACCGTGCGCGTGCCGCCGCGGCGATCGTGGCGGAGGCGGACGATCCGGTGCTGGATGCGGTTCGTTCCGCCGCGGCGCGCGCGGGCCTATGGGTGCATCTCGGTTCGCTGGCGGTGCGCGCGGAGGACGGGCGGTTCGCCAATCGCGGCTTCGTGATCGACGCGAGCGGTGCGATCCGGGCGCGCTACGACAAGCTCCACCTGTTCGATGTGAATCTTCCGAGCGGCGAAAGCTGGCGTGAATCGGCGGCTTACGCGCCGGGCGCCGCCGCCGTCGTGATCGACACGCCGCTCGGGATGCTCGGGCCTACGATCTGTTACGACCTGCGCTTCCCCGACCTGTTTCGCGCCTTGAGCGATGCGGGCGCAGATATCCTGTCGGTGCCCGCCGCCTTCACCCGGCCGACGGGCGCGGCGCATTGGCACGTCCTGCTGCGCGCGCGTGCGATCGAGGCGGGCGCCTTCGTGGTCGCCGCGGCGCAGACGGGGCTCCATGCCGATGGCCGCACGACCTATGGCCATTCGCTGGTGATCGATCCCTGGGGCGACGTGCTGCTCGACATGGGCGAGGCGGCGGGGCTGGGCTTTGCGCCGATCGATCCCGCACGCGTCGCCGACGTGGGCGCGCGCATTCCCGTGCGTGCGCACCGCCGCCCGATCCCGACCGTGACGCGGGTCCGGTGATCGTCTTCGATCTTCGCTGTGCGAACGCGCATGTCTTCGAGGCGTGGTTCGCCTCCACCACCGCTTATGAAGAGCAGGCGGGGGCAGGGCAGGTCCGCTGCCCATTGTGCGACGATCCCGACGTGACGAAGGCGGTGATGGCGCCCAACGTCGCCGCCAAGGGCAACCGCGTGTCGCATGCCGAAGCCAAGGCGGCGATCAGCGCCCTGGCGGCGGCGCAGGCCAAGGCGCTCGCCTCGTCCTCCTGGGTCGGTGCGGACTTCGCGACTCGGGCTCGCGCGATGCATCTCGGCGAGGAGAAACACGCCCCGATCCACGGCCAGGCGAGCCTGGCGGAGGCGAAGGCGTTGGTCGACGAGGGCGTGCCCGTTGCACCCCTGCCGCTACCGGTGGTGCCGCCCAAGGCGCTGAACTGATCCGCGCGGATGGCCTTGCGGCGGGGATGAGCAGATGCGAGGGAAGGCGCACGCGGCCGGCATTCAGTTCGGTGACCGGCATCACGGCAGACGGACCGTGATCGCCAGTCATCGACGGGGCCGGACCGGCAGACCGGCGTTGCGAGGTCGCGGCGGGATCGGGGGGATTGCGTTTTGTACCTGCTGACCATGGCGATGTTCGTGACCGCCGCGCCCGTTCAGGCGGGCGATCCCGCGCCGCAAGCCGATGTTCCCCAGGCAGCCACGGGCGCGGCATCGCCCCCGGCCGCGCCGCTCCACATCGCGAACCCGAGCGAACCGCCCCTGCCGGATCAGGCCCAGCGGCCGACTCACGATCCGGCGGGGAACGGGGATATCATCGTGCGCGCGCGCGATGTGTCCGACGCGCCCGATCCACTGCGCGCGCTCAATGCCCAGTCGTTTGCCGCGACCGAGGCGGTGGACAAGGCGCTGATCGGCCCCGTGTCGATTGCCTACAAGAAGCATGTGCCCAGCCCCTTTCGCAGCGGCGTCCACAATTTCCTCTACAATATGCGCGAGCCGGTGGTGTTCGTGAACTTCGTGTTCCAGCACAAGATCGGCAAGGCGGCCGAGACGGTCGCCCGTTTCGCGATCAACACGACGGTCGGCGTGGCCGGTGTGTTCGATATGGCGAAGCGCCGCGCGTTCAAGCTTCCGCGGCGCGGCAACGGCTTTGCGGATACGCTCGGCTTCTACGGTGTGCCGAACGGGCCGTTCATGTTCCTGCCGATCGTCGGGCCGACGACGGTGCGCGACCTGTTCGGCGGTGCGGTCGACCGGCTCGTTCTGCCGCTCACCTTCGGCAGCCGCATCACCCGGCCGAGCTATGCGGTGCCCGCTGCCGTTCTGGGCGTGCTCGATCACCGTGCCGAATTCGACGAGACGCTGCATACGCTCCACGACGGCGTGCCTGACCCTTATGAGAACACCCGCGCCTTCTATCTGCAGCGGCGTCAGGGCGAGATCGATCACCTGCGTGGCCGCAGCGATCGCAATTCCAGCCCCATGTCGGAAGCGCCGACCGCCCCGATCCGGATGCGCGGCGTTCATCCGGCGACCCCGCCATCCCCGGCCCCGGAGGCACGCCCGCCCGAGAGTGCGACGCCCTCGCCCTAGGTAGCACCCACCACATCTAGATTGCCCCCTTGCGGCCCCTGCGCTATTTGCAGGCGCGC
>NZ_JALNUO010000015.1:0-75401 GCF_026540835.1 Sphingomonas sp. GC_Shp_6
GCGTCCACGTCCGCGGATCGAGTCCGACCGCTCGTGCCAGGCAGGTAGCGTCGTCGCTTACGGCGACGTCCGCCTCTTCGCGCTCGCGGGCGAGAAGGGCCTGCAGGTCCGTCTCCGGCGGGATGGCGGTCATCACGCGGGTCACGCTCGCGATGTGGTCGATGTCGAGATGTTCTGCGGCGGCAAATGCGAGTCCGGGCCATGTCGAGACCGGCGGGACGCCGAAATCGGCCTTGATCTTCGCAAATGCCGGCCCGGCCAGGAAACGCCACATCTGCTTCTCGTGCGGCCACAGATACACCGGCGCATACTGGTTCGCCTCGGCGCCGTATCGACCTCGCTCGCGGATCAGGAAGCATTTGAGCGCGAGACCGGGGAAGTCATCGAACGAAGCGCCGTGCTTCGCCACGCGGTCGCGAATGATCGCCATGTCGTAGTCGGCAGGAAGCGTGATCTCGTACTGCTTCAGGAACATGAAGGGACTCCGATTCCGGGTAAGTTATCGTTGGGCCAGCGCGGTCGCAAAAGCCCCGAGATTCGGTACGATCAGGTCGGGCTGAGGTCCGACCGCGATCGGTGCGTTTCCCGGTCTCGACACGAACGCAGCATGCAGCCCGGCCGACTTGGCGCCCATCACGTCGAACGCGTGGCAGGAAATCAACCACAGGTCTGACGGAGGGACCGACAGTGCCGCCGCGACGCCGAGATACGTTTCTCGTGCCGGCTTGTAGCGCTTCACCTGGTCGTCGATGCTGAAGAGGCGCTCGAAGTCGTCACGGATGCCGGCGCTGCGCAATTGCGTCTCGCATGCACTGGTCGGGCTGTTGCTGAGCGTGACGAGGCGATAGCCCAATTCGCGCAAACGCCTCAATCCGGCGGAGACATCGGGGTACGCGGGCATCGAGCCCAGACCGTGCTTCAGCGTCGCTAGATCCTGCGGGTGTATCTTGATGCCGCGGCTACGCGCCATCATCTCGACTACTGCGATCCCGAGGGTGCCGGCATCGGCATAGATGTCGACGATCGTCAGGGCTTCGGAATAGATGAAGAGGTTATCCAGCCAGGACCGTAGCGCCTGCCCATCTTGGAATATTCGATCGAAGACCGGCGCGAGCGATTCGGTATCGAGGATGGTCTCGACAATATCAAACACCAGAATCGGCTTGGGCCCGTCCGGCGGGGCCGGGAGGGCTGATTGCGATGTACCCGGCATTCCGATCATCCCAGCACCTGCGAGGGCTGCAAGGACCAAACGGCGGTTGGTCGCCGTTGAAAGCTGCGTCTGCGCCTCATTGCAATGGCAGCATGACTTCATCTGTGTAGGCTCCCCTGGACTTGAGCTGCTGATACCACTGCCGGACGTTGGGAAAGTCTGCCTCCGTGCCGAGAGCCGGCTCGAAGAAGGTATGAGCGTAGACACCCATGGGTATATCTCCGACGCCGAAGGCCTTGCCCGGGAGCCATGGGTCCTCCGCTAGATAGCCGTCGAGGATCCGCATCATGTCCGACGAGGCAGCCGCGGAACGGTCGATCGCGTCGTCGTCGCGCTCTTCCGGCGTCTTCCTGGCCAGGTTGACGAAGGCATCCAGTTGCGCGCGCGCGAAGCCCATCTGCCAGTCCATCCAGCGGTCGGACCTTGCCCGTGCACGCGGATCGCCGGGCCAGAAGCAATCGCCGCCATAATGGCTTGCCAGGTAGCGCAGGATCGCATTGGACTCCCACAAGATGAGCCCGTCATCCTCAATGGTCGGGATCAGTGCGTTGGGGTTGAGCGATCGATAATGCTCGCTCATGCCGAACTCGCCGCCGATATCGATGCGCTCGTAGGCGACGCCGAGTTCCTCCAAGAACCAGCTTACCTTCCGGACGTTATGGGAATGACGCCTGCCCCAAAGCCTTATCGACATCGTGTCAGCCGCCTTCCTGTGAGCGCGTATCTGGCCGGAGCCGGTCGACCTTGCTTCCGACCGCAACGATCGTGAGGCAGGCCGCAGCGATCGGCACGACCCCGAGCCAGGCCATGCCGGTCGTTCCGAGCAGGCCGGTGAGGGTCGCCACGACCCCGGCGATCGCGAAGCCGACCGCGAAGGTACCCGCGGACAGCGCCGGTACGGTCTCGTCGGTCGCCACCAACGGCTGAAGCGTGATGACGAGCGAGAGGAGCACGGCTGAACAGAACCCGGCCATGCTGGCTGCGATCGGCACGAGCGCCGCGGGACCGATGGCGAGGAGCACCGCGCCGAGCAGGAGCAGCGCTCCCGCTACGATGTAGGCCCAGATCGCGAACGCCAGGCGCTCCGCAAACTTCAGCATGAGTATCACGGCCGGCAGCTGTGCGACGTTGAGCGCGATCAGCGCCGTGCCGATCGCCGAGGCGTCGCCATTATGCCTGAGCCAGGCGGGAATGAAGCCGTTCAGCCCAAGATAGGCCGCGCCGACGGACCCCATCAGCATACCCACCCACCAGACCTCGCGCCCAGACCAGTCGGGCCACGGCGAAGCAGCGGGCGTTTTCGGGGAACGCGATCCTACCGTTGGCCGAAAGGCCGCGATGGCGACGGCCGTGGCGGCGACGGGAAGGGACCAGGCGAGGAGCTGGGACTGCCAACCGCTCTCCAGGCCCATGATCGGGCGCTGCAATGGCCAGACCACCGGGGCGATCTCGCCAACGAGCAGGCCGAACGTGTAGGTCGCACTGGCGAGCCCGATATGTCTCGCCGCCCACCCGCGGACGAGCGCCGGCATCGCAGGTTGCATGATCGCAACCCCCGCGCACATGACGCCGGTCGCGATCTCCAGCGCGAGCGGGCCTCCCACGAAACCTCTTCCCGCCGCACCTGACGCAGTAAGCCCGAGCCCGACGAGAAGGCATGTCAGCGCGCTGGATCGCTGGATCAGCACTGCCCCGGGGAGGGCACCGGCGGCAAAGACGAACGGCGGTATAGCCGTCAGCACACCGACATCCGTCGAGCCGAGCCTGAAGGCAGCGGTGATCTCGTCCAGCACCGGCGGCAGCGCGAGGACCGTCAGTCTCAGGGACGCACCGGCGCACCACAGCAGCAGCAATCGGATCGTGAGCCCGATCGCGCCCTCGCCATCGACCCATTGCCGGCTCGTCGACGTCCCGTCGGAGCCTGTCATCCTTCGGCGCCGCCATATGGCTTCGTGATAACCTCGAGATAGTGTCCGTCCGGATCGGGAAAGTAGATGCCCCTGCCGCCGTCGTTGCGGTTGATCTCGCCGGGGCGGCGCTGCCAAGGGTCGGCCCAATATTCGATGCGGCGCGCCTCGATGCGGCCCAGCACCTCGTCGAAAAGGACCTCGTCGATCAGGAAGGCGTAGTGCTGCGGCTGGACCGGACCGCTTGCCCGCGAAAAGTCGAGTGAGACGCCGTTATCGAGCGTTACGATGTCGAACGGACCGGTGCGTACCGGCTCCGGCTGGCCGAGTATGTCGGCGAGATAGCGCGCGGACTTGCCGGGATCGGTTGCGGACACGATCGTGTGATTGAACTGGACAGCCATGACGTTGATCCCGTTTTGCTGGGTGCGCTATCGCGACGAATGGCCGCGCCGGCTTTGGTGCAAATCACTCCGAGGCTGCTGGCCCCTTGCGTGATCTGCGGGCGGTTACTGATGCGCAGCCTCGCCGCCGCCTCGACCGGCGATCGCATCGAGCCCGGCCAATGCCTCGGACGTCAGGACGATATCGCCGACCGCGAGGTTCTCGCGGAGATGCGCCGGCGACGACGTCCCAGGGATGAGCAGGATGTTGTCCGCGCGGTGCAAAAGCCACGCTTGGGCCACCTGTAGAGGGGGCGAACCGAGCTCGACCGAGATGCTGTCCAAGGCTTCCACCTGAAGCGGGTTGAAGCCACCCAACGGGAAGAAGGGCACGTAGGGAATGCCGGCATCGGCGAGCTCGTCGATGAGGGCATCGTCCTTTCGGTAGGCCACGTTGTATTGGTTCTGGACGCAGACGACCGGCACGATCGAGCGGCCGAGCCTGACCTGCTCGGCCGAAACCGCGCTTAGGCCGATATGCCCAATCAGGCCTTCCACTTGCAGCTCCGCAAGGATGGACAGCGCCGCCTCGAACGAGCCCATGTCGTCGCGGGCGCGCAAGTTGACGACATGAAGCTGCTCCAGCCCGAGATTGTGGAGGTTGTCCTCGATTTGCTGCCTCAACTGGCTGCGCGAATAGGCGGGCGGCCATGAACCGTCTTCGCCGCGGATGCTACCGACCTTTGTGACGATGACGAGATCGTCGGGATAGGGGTGGAGAGCTTCCCGGATAAGCTGGTTGACGACGTGCGGGCCGTAAAAATCGCTGGTGTCGATATGGTCGACGCCGAGGTCGATCGCCTCCCTCAGTACCGCGATCGCGGCTCCACGGTCTTTGGGCGGTCCAAATACCCCGGGACCGGCGAGCTGCATGCCGCCGTAGCCGACACGTCGAACGTCCCACGGCGTTCCCGGGAAGCGATACCGCCCGGCGATACCCTCTTCGGTCATCTCGTTCTCCTGGAGTTGTGGCAAGCAATCGAAGCCGATCGCCGGTACATACTGCCGGCGATCGGTTTGCTTCGGTCGTTCAATCCTTCTTGAAATCCACGATCAGGCGGCCGGTAGTCCCACCCGCCTGGTTGAGATCCATCGCGTCCAGCAACTCGGCGCGCGAGAAGACGCGAGCGACCTTGGTCGTGATCGTGCCGTCCGCGAGTTGGTGGGCCGCCTCCTCTAGGACATCTGCCTCGGGAGCAACGGTCGGGAAGTAACCGTGATAGCCTTCCGGCACGTTGCTGAGGATCGCTGGATCCGCGAGCGACACAATGGTGCCACCGGGTTTCAGGACACTCCAGGAGCGATCCGTGGTGCTATCCGTGCCGCCCATCAGCACATAGTCGAGGACGACGTCGACGTCCTTGACCCGGTCCTCGAACTGCTCGGTGGTGTAGTCGATGAACTCGTCGGCGCCGAGGCTCGTGACATAGTCACGGTTCTTGGCGGATGCGGTGCCGATGACATAGGCGCCGGCCTGCTTGGCGAACTGGACCGCGAGCGCGCCGACGACGCCTGAAGCGCCATGGATGAGAATCTTGGCGCCCTCGGGCAGCTCTCCGGCCGAGCGGAGCGAAACCCGCGCCGACATGGCCGGGATGGGGAGGGTCGCGGCGTCTTCGTCGCTGAGATCGTCGGGCACCGCGGCCAGGACCGCCTCGTCGATCGCGATATGCTCGGCGAACGCACCGAGGCTGGTCGACATGGTCATCACCCGGTCGCCGACCTTGAAGCGCGTCGCACCCTCACCGAGCTCGACGATCCTGCCCACGAAGTCGACGCCCATGACATAGGGCAGGGGCAACGGCATCTCGTCCTTCACGTAGCCCTCGCGGATTTTCCAGTCGAACGGGTTGATCGCGACCGTGTTCACCTCGACCAGGACTTGGCCCGGACCCGGCGCCGGCACCGGCGCGTCGTCGAGCGTGATGTTTTCGCGGCCGCCATAACCGTGCAGGCGGTAGGCTTTATGCGTTGCCATGAGATCAATCCTTCAAATTACCGCCGGTGAAAGGTGCCGTGGGGAAGTCACGACGTTCCGACCTCAGATACAATACGCATCAGTAGCGTACTGTTCAAGAAGTGGGAGTAGCCTTTTTGAAGAAGCGCTCAGCCCCAGGCTGCACCGCTGGCGGCGCCTTGCGGCATGATCTCGTCGATGCGCGCAAGGTCCGCGGCAGTGAGCGTTACGTCCAGTGCGCCGACGTTTTCCTCGAGATACGTCCGGCGCTTGGTTCCGGGGATGGGAACGATGTCGTCGCTTTGGGCCAGCACCCACGCGAGTGCGAGCTGCGCCAGCGTACAGCCCTTGTCGGTTGCGATTACGCCGAGATCGTCGAGGAGCCGCGAGTTCCGGCGAATGGCATCGGCCTGGAAACGCGGGTTGTTCGCGCGCCAGTCGCCTTCGGCGACATCGTCGGCGCTGGAGAACCGACCGGTCAGGAACCCCCGTCCGAGCGGGCTGTAAGGCACGAAGCCGATACCCAGTTCGCGAAGTAGGGGCAGGATCTCGGCTTCGGGATCACGCGTCCACAGCGAATACTCCCCCTGGAGCGCAGCGATTGGGTGAACCGCATGCGCGCGTCGGATCATCGCCGCGCCGACGTTCGAGAGGCCGAGATACCGCACCTTGCCCACGGCGACGAGCTCTGCCATCGCGCCGACCGTTTCTTCGATGGGGACGTTCTTGTCGGGCGTGTGCTGGTAGTAGAGGTCGATCACGTCGACGCCGAGACGGGACAGGCTCGCATCGCAGGCCGATCGCACATGATCGGGCCGGCCATTTACCCCCTGGAAGCTGCCGTTCGGTCCACGCAGGACGCCGAACTTGGTCGCGATCGTCACTTCCTCACGATGGCGCGCTAGAAACGGCCGCAGCAGTGTCTCGTTCGCACCGGAGCCGTACATGTCGGCGGTGTCGAAGAAGGTAACGCCGAGTTCCGCCGCCCGCTCGAGCGTCGCCAGCGATTCCTGCTCGTCGCGACCCTCGTAGAACTCGGACATTCCCATGCAGCCGAGGCCGAGTGCCGAGACCTTGAGACCGGACGAACCTAGCGAACGTATTTCCATGTCGATTATCCCGTTTGGAGCTTCAGGTGGCTAGCCTCTCGAGCGACCGGTGCCTTCGTGACCGCAACCGGGCTGCCCACAGTCACGAGATCACACGCTTGACGAACCGCTGAGGCGCCCTAACTGATACGCACAAGTAGCGTATTGTTTCCGCGCGTGTTAGCGGCGCGCCGAGAGACTGGCCCAGCAGCGAGGTTGTTTATGAAATTCGCCTATACCCGGCTCGTTACCGACGACTTGCAAAGGTTGGTCGCCTTCTACGAACAGGTGCTCCGGACACCGCCCGAGGGTAACGCCGTGTTCCAGGCGTTCCGTCTCGATGGTGCCGATCTCGGTCTGTTCAGCCGCGCTGCCGCCGATCAGGTTCACGGAGGAGAGTGGAACCCGGGCACCAACCGGTCGGCCATCATCGAGTTTCTCGTCGACGACGTCGATGCGGAGTATGATCGTCTGAGCAGCGGCGCGGTCACCGACTGGCTGCATGGTCCGAAGGACATGCCGTGGGGCAACCGTTCCATGCTTTTCCGCGATCCCGACGGCAACACCGTCAACATCTTTCGACCGATCGCGCCGACCGCCTGACTACCATCGGAGTGGCATGGCGATCGTGGACTGACTATCGCCCAGGACGTTCCATCATGATCCCGACGATCGGGAGCAGGGGATGAGCATGTTGAAACTCTACACGTGGACGACCCCCAACGGCAGGAAGATACCGATCCTGCTGGAGGAACTCGGCGTCCCGTACGAGATCGAATTCGTCGATATCGGCAAGGACCAGCAGTTTGAGCCGGCATTCCTGTCGATCTCGCCGAACAACAAGATACCGGCGATCGTCGACGACACGCCCGAGGGGCCGTTGTCGATTTTCGAGAGCGGAGCCATCCTCACCTATATCGCCGACAAGCATGGCCGCTTCCTGGCGCCGGCCGGCCCGGCGCGTTGGAAGGCTCAGGAATGGCTCTACTGGCAGGTCGGCGGTCTCGGCCCGATGCTGGGGCAGGCGGCCTTCTTCGCCGTTCGTGCGCCGGAAAAGGTGCCGCTCGCGATCGATCGGTTCGTGGCGGAAGCCGGACGACTGCTGGACGTACTCGAGCGTCGCCTCGACACGGTACACTACCTGGCGGGTGACGACTATTCGATCGCAGACATGGCAGCGTATCCGTGGGTAGCCGGTGCCATAGAGATGATGACCGACGTCCTGGCCCGACAATTCGCGCACAAGCCTGCGATCGACCGATGGGTGAAAGCCATCGGTGATCGCCCTGGCGTTCAACGGGGAATGGCGATCTCGCCGCCCAAGGACGACCCACGCTAAGATGCGAAAGCTACGCCCTTTTAAGCTGCGGCGAGCCAGCCATTTCCCTTCGAAGGAGGCTTATAATGCCCGATAGGACGATCAAAATTCCAGGTCCCGACCATCCGATGACGATCAAGCCGAGCACCGAGCATATCGTTGTTCGAGCAGGAGGAAAGGTGATCGCCGACACCCGGCAGTGCCTGATCCTGCAGGAGGCCGACTATCCGGCAGTGCGCTACATCCCGCGCGCGGATGTCGACATGTCGGAACTCGTCCGGTCGGATACGCGGACCTACTGCCCCTATAAGGGTGATGCATCGTACTTCAGCATTCCAGCTGGTGGCGAACGATCGGTCGACGCGATCTGGACTTACGAGACACCGCACGACGCGGCGAGCCGGATCAAGGATCATCTCGCCTTCTACACGGATCGTGTCGATGGGATCGAGGTCGGCGACTGAGGACGCTGGCGCGCGGTCGACTACCGAAAAAGTGCATCACGTTCCCATGACTGAAGCCGGTCGGCGATCGAATGAAGGCAGAACAGGAGTCTCGATCATGGCAAAAGCCGCACTCGCCCTCACGCTTTCGCTTGTTTCAGCTGCAACGCCGATAGCAGCCGCCCCTCCGGCGAAACATCCTCAGCCGACCGTCGTCGAACTATTCCAAAGCCAAGGCTGTTCGGATTGTCCTCCCGCACAACTCAATCTCAACCGTATCGCCGACCGTCCGGACGTGATCGCCTTGTCGTTCGGCGTCACCTACTGGGATTATCTGGGCTGGAAGGACAGCTTCGCGTCGCCGGCATTCACCCAGCGGCAACGTGACTACTCAGCGCGCAACAACGGTGCCGGCGTGGCGACGCCGCAATATTGGATCAACGGACGAACAACGGTGCTCGGTGCCAATCCCGGTCGCGTTGCGCAGCTTATCTCTGCGGGCGGACCTTCGGGTGGTCCCATGTTCACCGTCTCGGGGAGCAAGGCGACGATCGGCGCGGGACGTGCGCCAGTGGGCGGCGCCGAGGTGCTGCTCGTCCGCTACGACCCAAGGACGATCCAGGTTGCGATCCGTGCCGGCGAGAACGGTGGTCGCACCATTCCCCATCGCGATGTGGTGCGCGAGCTCAGGCGTATCGGTCATTGGAGCGGCGCTCCGCTGACGGTCACCGTCCCCGCAGGCGATGGTAGCCTGAAGATTGTTGTTCTGCTTCAGGCCGGCCGTGGCGGTCCGATCCTGTCAGCTGCGAGAGGATGACGTCTCGTTGGTCGCTCGGCTGGAGGCCGGCATGATGGCCGCCGAAGAGCACGACCTCGGCGACGCAGGCCTAATCCGCGCCATACTGATCCACGCCGCGCGCGAACGACGGGTGATAAGCTATTCGGAGCTGCTCGGTAGACTTGGATACCGCTTCTCCCGGACGAAGATGCGCGTGCTTTGCCGTACGCTGGGAGCAATCGACCAGGCAGGGGAAGTCGCGGAAGAACCGCCGCTCGCGGTCCTCGTCGTACGCGGGAGCGACCGACTGCCCGGTCGGGGCTGGTGGATCGGCCGGGAAGGGCCGCAGGCTACTTCTCCGGATGCGGCGTCGTATGTCGCCGAACTGCAAGGCGCTACCTTCGCTTTCTGGTGCGGGGCGGTGACGGGTCGCGTCATGCTGGCAGTGGATAATTCGACCCGCGACTACTCGCTTTGATCGACGATTGGCTGGGTCAAGCGGAGGCAGGCCGATCCGTTGCGGGCTGGACGCGGCCGTCGAACACGATATCCGACCACGACTGAGGCGCCGATCGCGCGCGTTCGCGGTAGGCGACGCCGATCCGGCGCGGTGCTGTCGCGCGCACGCGCAGGCACGCCTTGACCAGACGGCGAGCCTGGCGCTCATCGTCGACGACATGGACGATCGTTCGTCCCGGCGCGCCGAGCCGCCCGAACGTGATCGTCACCAGCCAATCACCGAACAGGTCTTGGCCGGCTTCGACGCGGTAGCGTCTCCGGCAATTGCGAGCGGCGTCGATCGCCGCGAGTTCGATCCGGAAGCACATGGCCCATGCTATCAAGCGCGGCAGCGCGTCTCTAACGACTTGTCTGAATCACCCGGCACGAGTGATCGATCCCTTGAATCACCAACGATCGGGCGGCCCGCCGAGGGCCGCCCACGATTTTCGGGAGCCGCCCGTATAGGCGGCCCCGACCGGTCATCCGCCCTTGATACGCTGCATTCCCTCGGCCAGGGTCCACAGCGCACGATTGAGACCGACACCTTGATCGATGCCGTTGATCGGCCGCGTCGTACTGCGGCGGATTTGGCCGTTGGCATTCTGGCGGCATCCGGACAGTCCGCCGCGCAGCACGTTCTCCTGAATGACGTTGAACGTGGTCCACAGGCTTTGCCCGACATCCTCGCGGCGACGGGGATTGATGATCTGCTCGGGGCGGACGGGGCTGTCCTCTTCGCCGTAGCGGGCGACAAGGCTTGCCTCCGCCAGAACACGCTGCTCGGGTTCGGAAAGGCGGATTTCCTTCATCTGCTCGGATGCGTCGATCAGACGGGGGAAGTCCTCGGCGACGGTGAAAACGCCCTCGATGATCTGGTCCTGGATCTTGCCCTTGTGGCTGACGCGGACCTCCTC
The DNA here is from genome assembly GCF_026540835.1 of Sphingomonas sp. GC_Shp_6. NCBI lineage: Bacteria > Pseudomonadati > Pseudomonadota > Alphaproteobacteria > Sphingomonadales > Sphingomonadaceae > Sphingomonas > Sphingomonas sp. GC_Shp_6. The sequence goes on from NZ_JALNUO010000015.1 coordinate 10,563, forward strand.
GAATCGCTCGCCCGCGATCATGCTGTTGGTGCAGACGAACCGCAGCATCCCGGCGAACATCTGATAGGCGCTGGTCCCGTCATGGCTGTTGACGATAATCACCTCGGCGGCCTCGGCCTTGCCGATCTGGTCGTCGCGGCGAAGGCGCAGCATGTGCTTGGCGTGGCCGTGGCGGCTGCCGTCGCGCGGCACCGACTGGACCGCGAAAAACGGCTGCCAACCCTCGCGGCGCAAACCCTCTACGATCTCGATCGTGGGGACGTAGACGTAGCGATCCGAACGGCTGTCGTGCGCCTCGCCCGCGAAGATCGACGGGACGTGGGCGCGCAGCGCGTCGTTGTCGAGCGGGGTGCGGCCCGTGATCTCGTGCGAGCGACGTCCGAACCGGGTGGCGAGCTGATGGTACATGACTGTTTCCTTTCTCAATCGACCGCAGGGCGATGGCCCCGCCATCAACCCTGCCTTCGTGGCGAACAGCCGGGGGCGAGGGGGGCAGCGAGAATCCGCCGGGGTGGTGCGGGCGCACCGAGCGGCACGCGAGGGAGCCACGGCCCGGCTGATTGTCGTTGCTGGGGGGAGGGGGCGGCGCGCCCCTTTCCCCGACGAGGCGAACGGATCCCGCCGGCGTCGCCGGCGTCCGTCATCCGCGTCGCGCCGGCGCGACGCCCACCAGCAACGCACCCTTGCGGCGACCGGCCGGTGCGGCGGCGTGCGCGCGAGTCTGGGGGCCAGCCGCCGCCGCACCCCCCGGGCAGAGCAAGAGTGCTCACGCGGTCACGATGACGCGCGAACCCTGTCTGCTTCGCCAGATGACGCAGTGTGCGCTCCGCTGATCCGCGTTCCTTATCGGCGCGGCGGAGCCAGGCGCCCGCGAGCGATCGTCGCCCGCATGGGACAAGACGCCGAAGGCGGCTCGGTCGGAGCGCAGTGGAGATAGAGCGCGGCCCGTCCGGGCGCGGCGTCACGAATCTACTGCCTTGACGAACGTAGCGAGTCAGTGAGAACATAGAGTGAACATATGAGTCGTAAAATCCCATGCTTGCGCCGTCGCCATCCCTCCCGTCCGTTGCCGAACTGCGCGCGCGCATCGCCGCGACCGCCGTTTCGACACGTCCGGGACTGCCGTTCGGCATCACCGATCTCGATCGGCATCTGGCGGGTGGCGGCTTGGCGACAGATGGCGTCCACGAGATAGCGGGCGCGTCACCGGGACTGTCGGACGATGCTGCCGCGACCCTGTTCGTGGCCGGACTGGCGGCACGGTTCGCGTCGAAGCGCGACGACGGGCAAGTGCTATGGGCGCTGACGCGATTCGATCTCTACGCCCCCGGTCTCGAACAGGCCGGACTGCCTGCGAACATGCTGCTGTTCGCGCAAGGCAGGGACGATGCGGAAGTGCTGGCGTTGGCGGAGGACGGCCTGCGCGAGGGCGCGTTGGCCGTCGTGGTCGCCGAAGTGAAGCGTGCGAACATGGTGGCGACGCGCCGCCTGCAACTCGCGGCGAGCGAGGGCGGCGTGCCGGTGGTGATCCTGCGGCGCTGGCGGCGGGCGGCTTCCTGTCCGCTGTCCGAGCCGTCGGCCGCGGTCACGCGGTGGCGCATCGGTTCGGTGCCGTCCGCGCGGCTCGGCCTGCCCGGCGTCGGCCGCGCCGGTTGGCAGGTCGAACTCGTCCGCCAGCGTGGCGGCGAGCCGTTTTCCCTCTTGCTGGAGGCTTGCGATGGCGAGGGTCGCCTCGCTCTTCCTGCCGCACCTCGCGATCGAGCGGCTGCGCAGGAACGAGCGGTCGCGCGCGCTGCCTGAGCGCGCCGCACCCCTCCTGCCGGTCGACGACGACCCCGGCGCTTGTTCCGTCCCGCGTGGCGGCGGCTGGCGGCCGGGCGCGCGCTGGGCGCAGAGCGGCAAGTCGCGCGCCGACGTGGATTCTGACGTCGCCGCGCTCCCCCTCCACCAGCGCCCGCCAGGGCGCGAGCTGGGGCGGCGATCGGAAGCGGCGCAGCATCCCTTTCGCGGTCCCCTGGCGCGGCTCGATGCCGTCGCCCTGCCGTCGGCAAAGCCGGCCATTCCAACCGCACCGCTTATTCTCGTCGATGCGGTAGGACAGCGCCAAGTCGTTACCGCCGCCTGTCCCGCTGCGCGGGCGCTCGGCTTGGGAGTCGGCATGGCCGCGACCCAGGCGCGGGCGCTGGTGGCCGATCTCGATGTCCGCCCCGCCGATCCGGACGCCGACCAGGCGCTGCGCGATCGGCTGGCGCTGCACGCGGTCCTGCACTGGACGCCCGTCGCCGCGCCGATCGGTGACGGGCTATGGCTGGACCTGACCGGCACGACCCACCTGTTCGGCGGCGAAGAACGGTTCTGCCGCCGCGTCCGCGCCCTCTGCGCGCGGCTCGGCCTGACCGCCCGGATCGCGATCGCCGGCACCCCAGGCGCAGCCCACGCACTGGCGCGGTTCGCACGCGAGCCGGTGGTGATCGTGCCGCCCGGTGGAGAGGTCGCGGCGATCGCACCGCTGCCGCTCGCGTCATTGCGAATCGAACCGGGCGCGCTGGCTGCCGCGGCCCGGTTCGGTCTGGAGCGGGTCGTCGATCTCCTGCCGATGCCGCGTGGTCCACTCGCGCGCCGGCTGGGGCTCGCGACCGTCGAGCGGCTCGATCAGGCGATCGGCCGGGTGGCCGAGCCGATCGTGCCGGTGGTGCCGTTCGAGGCGCCCACTGCCGAACGCCGCCTGCTGGAGCCGATCGGTACGGCAGACGCGATCGCGACGGTGATCCGCGATGTCGTCAAGGATCTCGTCGTCGTGCTGCGCGCGCGGGGCCTAGGCGCGCGTGCGGTCGAGCTGATCGCCGCGCGGGTCGATGGCGTCGACCAGCGTCTCGTGATCGGTGCGTCGCGCGCGACGCGCGACGCCGCGCATCTCACCCGCATGTTCGCGCTCCGCATCGAGCGGCTCGATCCGGGCCTCGGCATCGAGGCGATGCGGGTCGTCGTGACACGGGCCGAACCACTCGGCGCGACCGCGCTGGGGTTGATGCTGGCCGGCGGGAAGGGTGGGCCTGATCTTGCCGTCACGGTCGATCGCCTCGCCGGCCGGGTCGGCGAGGCGGGCCTGTTCCGCATGACGCCGGTCGAAAGCGACGTGCCGGAGCGCGCGGTCGCGCGGGTCGGCGCGTTGAATGATGCCGGCATCTGGCCGCGCTGGCGTCGGCCGGCACGGCTGCTCGCGCGCCCCGAACCTTTATGGGGCGTGGTCGCGCTGCTGCCCGACGCGCCGCCACGCCGCTTCTCGTGGCGCGGCGACACGCATGTCGTCGTCGCCGGCGACGGCCCTGAACGCATCTATGGGGAGTGGTGGCGCCGGGACGGGGAAGTGTGGGCGGTGCGCGATTATTACCGCGTCGAGGCGGAGAGCGGCGCGCGGTTCTGGCTGTTTCGCCGGGGCGATGGCGTCCAGCCCGCCACCGGCGATCTGAGCTGGTGGATGCACGGGCTGTTCGGGTGATGGCCCCACCCACGCCAACCTACGTCGAACTCCAGGTCACGACGCATCATTCCTTGCTGCGGGGCGCCTCGTCGCCGAACGAGCTGTTCGCGGCGGCGGCGATGTTCGGCTATACCGCGCTCGGCGTTGCCGACTGGAATACGGTCGGCGGTGTGGTGCGCGCCTGGGACGCGCAGAAGGCGACCGGGGTCCGGCTGATCGCGGGCAGCCGCCTCGTTCTCGACGACGGCCGATCGCTGCTCCTCTATCCGACCGATCGCGCGGCCTGGTCGCGGCTGACGCGCCTGCTGAGCCTCGGCAAGGGCCGAGCGGGCAAGGGCGGTTGCGCGCTCGGCTGGGCCGATGTCGCGGCCTCGGCCGACGGCATGATCGCCATCCTGCTGCCGGGTGAGGCGGACACCGCGACCGCCGATCATCTTACCGATCTCGCGCGCGCGTTCGGACCGCGCGCCTATTGCGGCCTGAGCTACCGGCGACGGCCTGACGAACACATCCGGCTGCACGATCTCGACGCCTTGGCGGCGCGGTCCGGCGTGCGCGCGGTCGCGCTTGGCGATGTCCTCTATCATGCGCCGGACGCGCGACTGTTGCAGGATGTCGTGACCGCCATCCGCGAGCGGACGACGATCGACGCGCTCGGCTTCCGGCGCGAGCGTCACGCCGATCGTAATCTCAAAGCGCCGCAGGAAATGGCGCGACGCTTCGCGGCCTTCCCCGATGCGCTCGCCGCGACCGGGGACATCGCCGCCGCCTGCACCTTCGACCTCGGCGAGCTCGCCTATCAATATCCGCACGAACGGGTGCTGGACGGCCTCACCGCGCACGAGGCGCTGGTGCGCCTGACCGACGAAGCGGCGCGGCGCATGTTCTCCGGCAACGTGCCGCAGGCGCACCGCGACCAGATCACCCACGAGCTGCGGCTGATCGAGGAGCTGGGCTATGCGCCCTATTTCCTGACGGTGAACGCCATCGTCGCGGAAAGCCGCAGGCGCGGCATCCTGTGCCAGGGCAGGGGGTCGGCCGCGAATAGCTGCGTGTGCTTCGTCCTCGGCATCACCAGCATCGATCCAATCCGCCACGAGTTGCTGTTCGAGCGGTTCGTGTCGGGCGAGCGCAAGGAGCCGCCCGACATCGATGTCGATTTCGAGCATGAGCGGCGCGAAGAAATCATCCAGTGGATCTACGAAACCTATGGGCGCGATCGTTCGGCGCTGACCGCGGTCGTGCAGCGCTACCGCGCCCGCGGCGCGGTCCGCGACGTCGGCAAGGTGCTCGGCCTCCCCGAAGATTTGACCAAGGCGCTGTCCGGCCTGGTGTGGGGCTGGTCGGTCGAAGGGGTCAGCGAACAGCATCTCGACCAGCTCAACCTCAACAAGGCGGATCGCCGGCTCCGGTTGACGCTCGACCTCGCGCGCAAGCTGATTGGCACGCCGCGCCATATGTCGCAGCACCCGGGCGGGTTCGTGCTGACGCATGAACGGCTCGACGATCTCGTGCCGATCGAGCCGGCGCGGATGGCCGATCGCCAGATTATCGAATGGGACAAGGACGACATCGATGCGCTGAAGTTCATGAAGGTCGATGTCCTGGGCCTGGGGATGCTCGGCTGCATGAACCGCGCCTTCAACCTGCTGGAGGATGCGAAAGGCGTGCGGGTTGGCATGGCGGACCTGCAGGACGACGATCCCGACGTCTATGCGATGATCCAGAAGGCCGACACGCTCGGCGTTTTCCAGATCGAGAGCCGGGCGCAGATGGCGATGCTGCCGCGCATGAAGCCGGCGCGCTTCTACGATTTGACGATCGAGGTGGCGATCGTCCGCCCCGGCCCGATCCAGGGCGACATGGTGCATCCCTATCTGCGCCGGCGCGAAGGACTGGAGCGCCCGGAATATCCCAAGCCAGAGCTGCGCGCCGTTCTCGAGAAAACGCTGGGGGTGCCGCTGTTCCAGGAACAGGCGATGAAGGTCGCGATCGTCGGCGCGGGCTTCACGCCGGCCGAGGCAGACGCGCTGCGGCGGGCGATGGCGACGTTCAAGGTCACGGGCGGCGTCAGCCATTTCTACGACAAGCTCGTGGAGGGCATGGTGACACGCGGCTATCCGCGCGATTTCGCCGAACGTACGTTCAAGCAGATCGAGGGGTTCGGCTCCTACGGCTTTCCGGAAAGCCACGCCGCCTCGTTCGCCAAGATCACCTACGTCTCGTGCTGGATGAAGCATCATCATCCCGACGTGTTCTGCGCGTCGCTGCTCAACGCGCAGCCGATGGGCTTCTATGCGCCGGCGCAGGTCGTCGGCGACGCCCGCAATCACGGGGTGGAAGTGCGCCCGGTCTGCATCAATGCGAGCCGCTGGGATTGCACGCTTGAACCTGGGCGGGGCCGCTATCTGGCGGTTCGGCTCGGCCTGAAACAGGTGAGCGGGCTGGCGAATGTCCACGGCGCCGCGATCGTCGCGGCGCGCGGAATCGTGCCGTTCGGATCGGTCGAGGAAGTCTGGCGGCGATCGGGCGTGCCGAGAAGCGCGATCGAGCGACTGGCGGAGGCCGATGCTTTCCTCCGGCTCGGCGAGGATCGCCGGCAAGGCTTGTGGAAGGTGCGTGGCTTGGGCGAGGCGCCGTTGCCGCTGTTCGTGGCGGCCGACGAGCGCGAAGCCGCGTTCAACCCGGAAGGGGTCGAGCCGGACGTCGCGCTGACGCCGATGACCGACGGGCGCGAGGTCGTCGAGGATTACCGTTCGCTCCAGCTCTCGCTCCGCGCGCACCCGCTAACGTTCCTGCGCGACGAGCTGGCCCGCGCCGGCGTCGTCCGCTGCGCCGATCTGGCGGGCTTGCGCGATGGTCGGCGCGTGAAGGTCGCCGGGTTGATCCTGGTGCGGCAGAAGCCGGGCAGCGCCAAGGGCGTGCTGTTCATCACGATCGAGGATGAAACCGGGGTCGCCAACGGCATCCTCTGGCCCGATCGCTTCGAGGCGCAGCGCCGCACCGTGATGACGGCGCATATGGTCACGCTATCGGGCCGCGTGCAGCGGGAAGGGGAGGTGATCCATGTCATCATCGACACCCTGACCGACAACGCACCCATGCTGTCGCGGATCGGTGGCATGGCAATGCCGCACAATACGGGCCGGGGCGACGGCGCGCGCCATGCCGCGTCGCCCGATCGCGGCGATCCCGGCTGGCGACCGCGCGACAGCTATTGGCCGCCCCACGCAGAGGGCATGGACCCCGAAGCCGTCGTTCGGGTGAAGACCCGTGATTTCCGCTGATCGGTGGCCGATGCCCTGCCTCGCCATCAGCGGATCGTCATCGGCCTGTCGATCCACGTCCTGCGCGGCGCGATGATCCGCGCCGGCAGCGTCAGGGTCGATGTCGTCGAGGTGCGCTTGGCGTTGCGCTGCCTGCTCGCGCATTGCCCGGAACGCTGGCCGCTGGAGCTGTTCTGGGATGCGGCGGGCCAGGACAACGAGATCGGTCGCGCCCAAGGAACGACCGCAGCGTTCAACGGCATCGTTCGCCAATTGCGCCTGGCAGGGCGTTTCGAGGACGCGCCGCCCCCAAAACGGGGTGCCTCGTGACGATCGGGCGGGTCGACGATCGCGATCATATCGGCCGCGCGTTGCGGACGATTGAGCAATGCGCGCTGCACCGGCGGAGCTTGCGGCTTACCTGCCGGCGCTGCCGTTCGGTACGCGTCCTCGATGCAATTCCGGTCTGGTGGCTGTTCCAACAACGCGGCTGGCCCGACGATCTGTCGGGGGCGGCGCGCAGGTTCGCCTGCTCGGCCTGTCGGGAGGCCGGTCATCGTTCGGAGCCTACGATCGAGGTCGGTCGCGACCGGCCCGAAGGGCCGCAGCCGCCATATCAGGACGAACGCGAATGGAAGAGGCTTGTATCGCGCTACCGCTCGTGATCGGATCGCGCGAATGTGTAACCTCTATAACATCAAAGTCAGCCGCGCCGAATTCAACGCCTACTTTCAGTCGAGCGACGACTGGCGGAGCGAGCTCACGGTCGAGAAGGATTACGTCTCGCCGTCGAAGCCGGGCTATGTCGTCCGCGAGGTCGATGGCGCCCGCCAGCTCGGCGTGATGAACTGGGGGTTCCCGCCACCTCCCGGCGTGAAGCCGCTGGTGGTCAACGTGCGGAACTATACGAGTCCCTTCTGGCGCACCGCGCTCAGCAAGCCCGATCGGCGCTGCCTGGTGCCGGTGACGGAGTTTCAGGAATGGTCGGTCGAGCCGGACCCGGTGACGGGGAAGAAAACCAAGCATTGGTTCGCGGTGCCCTCGCGGCCGATCTTCGCATTCGCAGGCGTCTGGCGGCCAGTGGGAGAGGGAGCGTCGTATGCCTTCCTGACCTGCGGCTATGATGGCGATCCCAGCGGTCACGTCGTCGGTGCAATCCATCCCAAGGCGATACCGGTAATACTTCATGAAGAAGGTTTCGATCGATGGCTGCGAGCGCCGATCGAGGACGCACTGCCGCTGGCCTGCGCCTTTCCGTCCCAGCTTCTGTCAGTCGGGTAGGACGTTGAATGTCTGACGGTAGCGGTAATTCCGGAAGATCTCTCATCTGCCACGCGGATCATCTGGCCTTCGGACAAGAAAAAAGGCCCGAACGAATGTCCGGGCCTCTCCCCGTTTTGGCGTTTTCTTATGCTGCCCTAGTCGGGAACTTGATGACGTTTCCGGTGGGGCTGACCTCCGGCGCATTTTCCGCGACGAGGCGGCGCATCGGGGAAAGGACGAGCTGATCCCAAAGGGTCTTGGTGATTTCCTCCAGCTTGTCTTTCAGATCGGCGCGCTCCTCGAACCACCTTTCCAGATTGACGGCGACGCGGCCCGTGAATCCCGGCCCCGCACCCCATTCGCCGGCGCACTGTCCCCACACAGGAGACTGCGAAAGCGGCTCGCGATAGACTTCCATGCCGGCGCGCTGCACCGCTTCAAGGAAGGCGGTGCGCGTGGCGATCGCGCTGCGCCCCATCTGGTCGATCGTCCTCGCGGCAAGCTGGAGCCCCTCATCCCCCTTCATCACCGCAAGATAATCCTTGAGCGATGCAAACCATCGTTCGCTGCGCTGACGCGCGTCCTTGGCGGCACCGACGCCGATATTATGAACGACGTTCAGACCAGACCATTCGCCATTGCGGCGGGTGGCCGCCCAAAGCGTCGCGGCATAGCGAACGCTGCGGATGGTCGTCAGCGCCTCCGAATAAGCATGACGCTCGCGGGCCGGGAGTGTCGGGTGAGTCTCAAGAAAGGAGTTAAGCCTTTCGGCTACTTCCTCCATCGCCGCGACGAGAGCTTGAGCCTCATGGTTTTTCATCACTTCGTCGGCCGCGGCGCAAAGGTCGAAAAGCCGGGTTTCGACAGTCGAGCGCATCCGGTTGAACTGGTTGAACAGCGCCTCGCGCACGGGCGCGGGATCGTCGGATTGCACGTTGAAGAACACCATCGGGACGCCCGCCAGATCCTCGCCCGCAAGCTCGTTTTCCACCTGCATCTGCTTGAAGGCATAGCCCTCCGCATCTTCCATCGCGACGTCGCCAGCATCGTCCTTCATCGCGCGCGCCTCATCGGCGCGCGGGAGCGCGAGGATCGAGACTTTGCCGGTATTCACGGGCTCGGAATATGTCTGCTGCATGTGCTGCAGCAGCGACCGCGTGGTGACGCCGGGCGCGTCATTGAAGCGGGTGCAGAAGACGACGGCAGTACGCGGGTCTTTCAGACGCAAGTCGAGGTCTTCGCGGACAGACACGTCATCGACGCCCTTGGTGTCGATGATGCTGATTTCCATTTCGCCAAAGCTGCGGCCGAAATCGGGGATAATCAGGTCGATGTTCGCCGGCAGGGAAACATCGGGCAAGCGGCCGTTATTCACCTCGCGGAACGTCTTCATGACCCATTCCATCGGATGTTGTCGCGTCGCGCTGTCATACCACAGCTCGCGACGAGTCCGCTCGGGGAGGTTCATCAATTCAAAGATGCGGGTGCGGAACTCGTCTTCGCTGGAACTGGCGGCAACGAGGTCGGTGACGGGATCGAAGTATTCGATCTTGCCTTCCTTCGTCGAACGGCGGCGCGTCAGGCCGGACATATTGCGGATTGCCCGATCGTGCTCGCGGCTGACGTTGGGCGTGTCAGCCGACTCTTTAAGTTGGTTCTTCAGCACGGCCCAACGAGCGGCGCAGAAATCGGATACCAGCTCGCGCAAATCGCTTTCGGGCAGCGGCAACAGCGAAATGCCGAACTCCGGCCCGCGCTTGACGTGAACCTCGCAAATCGTGGTGCCGCCTGCACCTGTTTCGAGGACAGGGCGGTCGATAGGCTTCGACGCGAGTGTCGGCGGCACGAGAAGGTCGAACAGGAAGCTCAGGCCGGTGGACTTGCCGACGCCTATCGGGCCGATGAACGCGATGTTGTGATTCATCTTCTGCAGGTAGCTCGCGCCCTTAATCAGGGTGTCTTTGTGGCGCTCAATCTGACGACGCAGCGGCCACGGGCGGCTTTCATCCGCAAGGAAAACCTCGATGTTGCCGAGCGCTTCTTCGGCGATCTCAAGGCAGGCACGCTGCGGGTTGAAAAAGCTCGGCGGCGGCAGATGCGCCCACTCGCGGGCGGCAAACTCCTTGTAGCCGCGGGCATGGGGCGATCCCAAGGCAGCCAGTGCGTCGAGCACCTTCTCGACCTCGGTCTGGGACGTGATCTCGCCCTTTTCGACACGCGACACCCGGCTCTGATCGAGTCCGGCTTCCGTCGCAAGGGCGGCTTGGGTGACACCTAGCTCGGATCGGAATCGGCCGAGCAAGGCCCCGTGTGCTGCGTTTTCAATCTGATCTACCATGTCAAACTCCCTTCATGCTGCATATATGCACACCGCGCGTTACATTGTCAACATACATGTATTCATGCATGTTGGTCGACCACGCGGACGGAGATCAGGCCGGGGCATCGGGGATTGTTTTCGCGCACGGCACCGCCAGTCACGCAACCGGCTTGGCAGCGCGAGAACGAACACGGGACTTTCAATGGGTTACGGAGCGCGTGAGGCTCGACCCCCCTTAGTTCAGCCACCGTGATCGCGGGTTCGGTCGGCCGCGTGGTCAGCAGCCGCACTTGATGGAGGCAGCGACCGACACAATGTTCGCAGGCATGCTGCCGCCCAAGCCTGCCGATACGACGATTCCCGATCCGCTCGACGGCGAAGCGCTTGCACACATGGCGGCGGCCGATTTCGAGTATTTCTTCCTGCCAGAACTCGGGCCGAGGGTAACCATCGCCGTCGGCAGCACGGTCAACGCGTGCATCCGCCGCCGAGGCGACGACGTCTGGATTGCCCTTCCGACCGATATGGCGCGCGAGCAGATCACTGACGCTGCGCGCATGTTCTTCCATCTGATCATACTCGGCCATGAAATCGCGCACCTCGTACATCGGCATCTCTACGCCGGTCAGCAAGAGACGGAAGATTATCGCGCGCTCGAGTATTGGGCGGACTTCTACGGCGCGAAAGTCATGATGACGCTGGTTACCTTCGGTCCGCGCGTTTCTCAGGTGTTCAAGCATCTCTCACCAGCGGGCGGCTCGTTCGTCAGCGCGATGGAAGATGTCGGGGCGGCGGCGGGCCGTTTGATCGAAAGCGTTTATGTCCCAAACAAACGCTACCCCGCGCCGCTGCTGCGCGTTGGTCTCGTCAACAACGGTGTCACGTCGTTCCTACGCCACGAGTTCGCCGGCACCAATATCGACCCGATCTGGTACTTCAGCGTCTACAAGCGGATTTTTTCGGCGCCGGCCACTCGCGAGCGGATGATTTTCCATCGGGAAGAGATGGAGTTCGACATGGATCCGGTCGATCGGGCGCGGCGGTGGCATCGTGACATGCAGGGCGACAAGCCGGCGATCGCTCCCTGGCTCAAGCCCGATGTCCTGGTCTACCTACATACCAGCTTCGACCAGACCGACGAGGAGCGCGCCGCCTCCGAACAGGTGCGCCTGAAAGAGCTTCAGGCGGGCGGTCTCCTATTTGACGAGCCTGATCCCGAGGCATCGACGGCCGACCCGACGGGCAGGGGCGATTAGCAACGTCCGTGCGATTGGAGGCATGAAGCCGTGCGGGCTGGCCGACCGATCTTAGCTAGGCTCGCTTACCCGTGGGCGGAGACCGCTCGCGTGCTTTGGAAGCGAAGCGGAATAGAGCGACGGTTCCGGCACCGCCGGGTGACGCTCCACACCCTCAATTCTGGTGTGCGGGACTCGCTTGCTTACGGTGCGCTCCACGCGCGAGATGCAAAAAGGCATACGCCGTTCAGGAGGAAGGCGGGGCGGTCAGTGCCCAGCCGAACGGGTCACCGTGCTCGACATCGTCATCGCGGAGCCGATAGCGCGTTGCCAAAAACCGTTCGAGCTCGGCAAAGTCGAGACATTCGGGCGCAAGCAGGTTCCGGCCGTTCAGGAACGCGGCGAGATAGCTCATGCTGGCTACCTCTAATTGCTCATCGTCGAAAAGTGCCGGATCGAGCGACGCCTCCGGCGCTTCGGGGGTCTTGAACAACAGCTCGCCCAATTCGCGAAGGCGCTCCGGGTTGACCTGACCGTCCGCCGCTAGCCGGTGGTTCAGCGCGACGTTGCCGAGAATACTAAGGATCTCCCAATCCTTCATGCCCCGGTCGTGCAGTCGCCAAAGACGCGCCATGGCCATGGGGTCGCGCTTGATCCGCTCTAACGTGTGTCGTAGCGAAAGAAGCGTGACTTGGTAGCGGTGTTCGATATCGAGTCGCGCCTCGACCCCGTCGTATGTCGGTCCCAGACCGTCAAACCACGGCACCTGGTTAGCATGTCGTGGCACGAATTCGAACGCCGGCTGAAACGGCCCTAAACTGCTACGCTCCGCCTCGGCGAAAAGGTCGAGCGGAACGAATTCTCGGTAGAGTTCGGCATAGGGCCGGGCAACGAAGATCGGATCGAACACCGACCGGTCGAACGTTGCTATCAGCGCGTCGTGCTTTAGCGCTGAGAATGAACGGCCAACCGTCAGGAACAGCATGACGCTGTCTTTCGAGTCCTCGGGCGGACGATCTGACGCCGGCAGCGTAACGTCGATTACGCAACGCGTATCTGGCACTATCGCAACGCTCAGCGCCGTTGCCGCATCGTCGGTTGCGATCCGAAGCGTGATCGTGCCGGGCACAATCCCAAGGTCGCGTCCGCCCATCGCGCACGCCGCTAACTGGAGCTCAGCGATGAGCTGCTCGGCGCTTGGGGTGGTCGCATAGTCATTGGCGAACTCGCACCGCCACTCGATCCCGAGCGCCCCCCACTGTACGCAGCGAGTTGGGCCGAGGTCACCGAAAGGGCGATCGAGGAAGGCTTCCTCCAAACTCGCCCAAGTCTCCTCCCAACTTCCCTTGTTCCAAAAGCCACTGCGCCGCTTGGCAGCCTGCCGGATCGGATCGCTGATCTCGCGCGGCCAAGGCGCCATCAACGCGTCGAGCCGCTTGCGTGCGTCAGCATCGACGCGGTTCAGTAGGCCGAGCAGGCCGGCGAGTTGCCCGAAGTTTTCCTGCAGGTGCGGGTGAGCTGTCATGTCCAACGGTTGATGGTCATGCTCAAGATGTGCCGCGAGCAGGACGGGAAACAGCTGCATGAAACCCAGCGTGTTCCCCGCCGCATCTTCTGCGTCAACGATACCGAGGATTGAACGAACGACCATGTCCGCGGTGCGATCGGGCCGCTCATGGCGAGCGATCTGAGCGGCAGCCATCGAATGGTACTTGGACGCGTAAGCCAATCCCAACCGACCGTAGCTTTCTGCCAACAGCAGCAGCAGCCGCAGGGCCCCACCCAGATGCTCGCCGCTGAACCATTTCGCCTTCGCCCGATGCAGTTCCCTGATCGCGGCGACCGGCTCGTCGCGTTCGAAAAGGGCGAATGCCCGATCGACCGCTTTCTCGCCTGCCGCAGCGTCACCCGCCCGCTGCGCCAGCAGTTCGTCGGCCCGAGCCGCGAGATCGAGGAGGCCGTCGGTTGCTCCCCGGACCTCGATTATCTGGGATAAATGATCGCTGAATTCTTCGATCGGCAAGAGCGGCGCCTGAGCGGCGTGGGTGAGCATCTCGCCCCACAACGCGAACGCTTTTTCGGGATCAGGTTGCTCGCCAGGCGCCGCGGGCGTGAACTCCAGCACGCCGCGCATCCGGAGCAGTCCGCTGCGGCGACCGGGCCCGATCGCCGGGTCAGCCAGCCATTCCTCGAACAAACTCACGAGCTCCCGACGACGCTGGAAGAGCGCGGCCTCGTCTGTCCGATACTGATGGAGGCGCGATCCGCTAATGGCATAGGTCAAGAGGACCACCGCGTCAGTGATCTCGCCGATCGCCGCATGCTCCCCGACATCGCCGAAATAGTCGGCAACGAGGTGATCCGCTGGCGTCATATCGCACCTGCCGCGCAGATTAGCGACCGCCGTCTCGTACATGGCATTTCGCGCCAGATCGCGTGGCGCCTGCTCCGAAAGGAAGGCTGCCATCTTGTCAAGCCAGAAGCCTAGATCGGGCTTCGCGGTCTCGTCAAAGGTCGCTCGGCGCAGCCCAACCTTGATTGCGAGAAAGTCTGCTCGACTGACCGGGAGGGGCATGCGCGTCCGCCACGCCTCGCGCCGCCCTTGATAGTCTTTATCGAGTTCGCCCGCCGGCGCGACCTCCGCGGGCAGATGCAGATATTCCTGCGCGATCCAGAAGATGTCGGGCTCGGCGAGCCACTCAGCGATCGCAGCGCCATCGAAGACCTGCAGCTTTACATTCTTGGCCTCGGCCTGCTTGATCAGCCTCAACCGCTTGCCGATGGCAAGGTTCTGCTCGCAAAAGTAGACGATTTCGTCGACACCGCCGTGCTTCCCGGCGGCGTCGATGTCCTTCCGGATTTTGGCCTCGATCTTGGTCTCGAGGCTGGATGCGAAGATCAGCGTGCGCTCGCCAGTCGACCGAGCCGCGAAGCCGCCTTGGGTTCCGCTCAGCGGTGCGAGGCGGCTTGCGAACGTTTCGAAATCCCGCCCGCCATCGCCGCCGCTGCTAACCGGCCCGGTAGCCGGCAGAATATTGCTGGCGATGCGCGCACGCGCGACATGGCGGGCTAGATGTTCGAACTCGTGATGCGCGTTACGCGCGCCCATCTCGCTCAAGTGAAACCGTATCAGCGCGGCGAGCCGGACCGGATTCAAGCGCAGCGGGTCGTTCCCTGACCCGCTTACGTTGTCGAAGTTGGATGTCACGCTACCCCCGTGCCTGCGCCATGCCGCTTTGCCGCAGGCAGCATTGCCATGGTATGCGGGGCCGATGTTCTGCCGGTCGAAACCATAGGCCTTCGTAGATGAAGATGCCGTCCGCCTATTCAACCATTCACCGCTGATATGCCGCAGTGGCGCTCAACGCTCAAGCCGCACCCTAGTGGGGGCCGCGCAGGTCGATCCATTGACCTGCGGCGTCTCGGCGTCTGGGCCGTTGCTGAAATCGACCTAGTACGCCGATTCTGCTCTGGTCCGCCGCAGGCCTACCGAGACCATCCCATCCTTGAGTCTATCCCTTCACGGGATGACGACAATTTTCACCCCGACATCGCTGGCGACCTCTCGCCAAGCCTTGTCGGCGGTATGCGCATTCGCCCCGAGGCGCTCGGCCAACGCCAGCCAGAAACGATCTCCGAGTGACAATACGGCCAACTTGGTCGCCCGCCGCACCCCACCCGCTTTCACGCAAGCGGCTCATCGACAGGTACGAAGGCATAGGTCAGATATTTCGGCTGGATGCGGACAACGGGCAGAGAACCACAGTCGATCGTCAATAAGGGTATACCCTGTCGGAACATACCGTTTAAGACAGTCTTTGCGTTCCATCAGGGTCATTCTTTGGGTTATTGAACACATCGCGGAACGGGTCTAGAGTCTGATTGAACAGATGAGGTCCGGATGTCTCTTTTTGGTTACGCACGCGTATCGACGTCGGGGCAGGACCTTGCCATTCAGGAATCAGCGCTGCGCGCGGCCGGATGCCAGACCGTCCGATCCGAGAAAAAATCGGGCACGCAGCGAGGCTCTCGGACCGAGCTGCAGATCTTGCTCGATTTCCTGCGGGAGGGCGACACGCTTGTCGTGACACGCATCGACCGTCTCGCCCGCTCGATGAAAGACCTGCAAGACATTGTCTTCGAGCTGAAAGGCCGGGGAGTTGCGCTAAAGGCGACCGAGCAACCCATCGATACGAGTACGGCCGCGGGCAAGGCGTTTCTCGACATGCTTGGTGTATTCGCCGAGTTCGAGACGAACCTTCGCAAGGAACGGCAGACGGAAGGGATCGAGGCCGCGAAGGCGAAAGGTGTATATAAAGGCGGCAAGCCTAGGATTGATCCAGAAGCCATTCGCAAGCTAGCGGCGGAGGGGGTGAAACCCGCTCACATTGCTCGCCAGCTCGGTATCTCCCGCGGCACTGTGTATCGCTCTATCCCCGCCAGCTCGTCTGCGGACGCTGGGAAGTGAGCCCTGCCAACCCAATACAACCATCGGACCGGGATGGTCTTGGCCGCACCTGTCGAGCCCGCTATGCTTCTTTCCGATCACTCCTACGGCCTTCAACCTCGCTGAAGCCAAGGGCGAGAACGGCAGGGGGGACGTCTATTGCTGGTGCTAGGAAGACGAGGGCATTCGGTCGCGTCATCAACGCGGGAAACGGCCACTCGATGAGCAGTGCCATTCAGAAGCATCTATGGGCCGACATCGTGAACGCGCCTGCGCTGCCAGGGGTGTACGCGTGGTATTACAGCCCTGAGATCACCGACTACGATCTCGAACAGACGATCACTCAGCTCAAGGCGTGCCGAGACACCGACCGTGCCGCTGCTGAGGCGCTCGTCCGAACGACGATGGATAATAGGGTTTTCAAGCACTTCCGCGAGGATCCGTATCAGGCACGGGTCGAGGGACCGTTGAAGCCGACGTACACAGGAACGCTAGAGCACACATTCGAGGTTTCCAGCGGGCTGGTGCAGCGCATCGTGGACGATCCTGACCGCCTGCGGACGATCAGAGATGTCTTGGACATGTCTGCGCCTATGTTCGCTAGTCCGCTCTATATGGGGATGGCGGGCGAACTCCGAACGCGCCTCGCGACGCACAAGGCGCTGATAGAACGATATCGCCGACTTCATCGACAGGGAGACGAGCCGGCGCGGAATAGTGATGCCGGCTTCGCTTGGCAGGTCGCGAAGCGACGAATTCCACCAGATCGCTTGATAGTGTTCACCTGCACAACGGCGGCGGACGATAATACGGCAGTCGACATCGAGAATATCCTCAACCGGATATATTACCCAATTCTAGGAAGAAACTAAAATGGCCCTCGGTCTCAGCGTCACCTCTGCACTCAATCTAACGCTCGAGGGATCGGTCGGCAGCTTCAGTGTCGGTGCGGGTGGCGAAATCCAGAAGTCCGTGGAGGTGAAATACTTCCTGACCCACGTTGGACTAGATTTCGAGAACGGCGCCAATGAGGAGGTGCTGAAGCACCTTGCGCCGGTGAGGGAAATCTTCCCGACGGCCGACCTCGAGTTTGACGAGATCATGCAGCGGGATATTGACGACGCGCGCGTCTCATCGGACCTGGTTCCTTACCTGCTCGATCATAAGTCACGCGACCTCGTGAAGCTCTTTCCGCCGATCATCGTCGTAGTGCTTCCAGTGAAGGCATACGAGAATAAGCCGGCTGACTTTTATCCTCCGGTCACCACGGATGTAGAGATGACGGCTGAGGGCCATGAGGCGCAGATCACCCGGTCTGGCATCAAGGGGCAGGAAGTTTTCGAGTTTGTTCAGCCTCTCCAGCATGGAAAGTTGTATGAGCATGACCTCGTGCGGCTGCGCCTAAACACCAACAAGTCGCGACTGGTTATCGTGGACGGTCAGCACCGCGCAATGGCGCTGTTGGCGGTATATCGCAACCTCAAGCAGGACTGGAATGACGCCATGAAGGCGCCGTACAAGGACTATTATGAGGAATGGACTCCGAACTACATCAAAAGGTTTGAGCTAAAGAACATAAGCCTTCCGGTTATGTTTTGTACATTTCCGCAACTTGATGAAAGCTTTGAGGGCGAATACAACGTCAAGATGGCCGCCCGGTCAATCTTCCTAACTCTAAACAAGACTGCGCGACAGGTTTCGGCATCGCGTAACCGCTTGCTCGACGACAACGACCTGATCGCTCTCTTTCTGCGAG
Source organism: Sphingomonas sp. GC_Shp_6 (assembly GCF_026540835.1). Classification (NCBI taxonomy): domain Bacteria; kingdom Pseudomonadati; phylum Pseudomonadota; class Alphaproteobacteria; order Sphingomonadales; family Sphingomonadaceae; genus Sphingomonas; species Sphingomonas sp. GC_Shp_6. The sequence goes on from NZ_JALNUO010000015.1 coordinate 28,331, forward strand.
ACACGTTGTCAACAATCAAGAAGGGGGATCTGCACGCCGGGTCCACGCTTGAGATAAGCAATATTGAACTCGATCAGGCGCATGACCGAGTGAAGATTGAAAGCCCGATCGCGATCTCGGGTGTCAATCATATCTATTACATCATCGAGCACATTGTGCTCAACAAACTTGAGGACGTGAATGGCGCCAAGCCGCGTGCAGGGCTTTACTACCTCCGCACAGATCTCGAGAATTTCGGTTCGTTTCGCCGCTTGAACGGGCGAAACCTTCTCGGAGCCGATCTAGCAGACGCAACGTCGCGGCAGTATTACACTGCTGGGGCGGGCGATATCCTGACGAAGGAGTTCCGCGAGCGGTTCGGAAAGTACGTCGTAGCCGCCTTTCAGCAGTTCGCACCCTATCAGGCACATTCGAGCGCCGTCTTCTGGCTTAGCGAACAGCTGCGGGCTCAGGCCAACACGAAACTGCGTCCCATCTTGTTCGAGGGGCAGGGGATCGGCCGCACCTTCACCGCGCACACTGAAAATCTGGCCGAGAAAATCAGATCTAAGGAATTTGGTGCCGAAGCACCCAAGCTCCAGGAGATTCTCGATCGCCTCGTTGCGACGCAGAAACTGGTCGACGAGTTCATCGGCAAGCTAAAGCACGAACGCGCCGAAAGGTTCTTAGCCAAGGTTTCGGACAAGCGCGCTTTGAGGTCAGAAGAGGGCGGCACCCATCCCAGGGTGATTGACTTCGTCAACAAGCTTTATGACAATGTTCTCACGACGGTCGCGTTCCAGACAGCAATGATCGCCGGCTTCTTCGGCGAGGTGGAGCGAGCCAACCTTGATCGGTCCAAGCAGAGCTTGGAGCCGATCGATACGGAAGGCGCCTTCAACACGTTCATGGCGGACATCAACGCCTTCTTCTCGCCCACTAGCTCGCGCGATTTTAAGCGATTGGTCGAGGTGTTCCAGGACACGCTCGAAGGAGACGTCCGGGACTGGAAGATTACGCCGTCGAACTCTACCTTCCGCCGCGTCGTATACCGAGGCGAGATGCAGCCGGCGCAGTGGCCCAAGTACAAGTATCTTTTGTTGGAAATTTGGCGTGCTTCGGGGACGGAATTAGAAGCACCTTTGGCCGCAGAGCGTGAAAAGAGCCGTCGACAAATATTCACGTCCTTGGAGCAGGAATATCAGAAGGATTTCCTCACTCGCGTTTTGAAGCGAGAGGAAAACCTTACTCCGGCTGACCGATCCGAGATCACGACCACGGCGTACGAAGCCTTCAAGAAGTTCCTTCGGAACGTTGGCTGGCTGGCTCAAGAAGTGCCTAGCAAGAAGGCCCTGGTGGAAGCTCCGGTGCCGGAGGATGCGGCTGAGGCGCCACCTGTCGAAGACGAGGCGGAAACATGGGAAGCTCCCGTCGATCCGGGGTTTGAGTCAGACGAGAACCTCTAAGGCGGCACGTGCACGAGCCAGCTTATCTCGACGGATTTGCCACCACCCCTCTGGCGCCGGAAGCGCTCGGGGCGATGGTGCTTGCGTCATCGTTTCCCGGGAACGCTGGATCGCCTCACTCAGCAGGCGCGCGAGCGAGCGTGATCCTCGATAAGGCGCGCCGAGACGTGGCGTCACTGATCGGCGCGAGCGAGAACGAGATTGTTTTTACCTCGGGCGCAACCGAGGCCGACAATCTGGCCATTCGGGGCGCCGCCATGTGGGCACTGGAGTCGGGAAATTCTCGCCGAAAAATTGTGGTCTCAACGATCGAACATAAGGCCGTCTTGGAAGCTGCGGAGAGCCTCCGCGGTAATGGGTTCGACATCGTGCACGCTCCCGTCACGGCAGAAGGCGTTTTGGACATCGAGGCGATTGGAAAGGTCATCGATTTCGAAACCCTGCTGGTCTCGATCATGCTGGCGAACAACGAGACGGGCGCGGTGCAACCGGTTGCGGAAGTCGCCATGATAGCCCGTCAGAAAGGCGCGTTAGTGCATTGCGACGCGGCGCAAGCGGCGGGCAAGATTAGTATCGAGGTCGATGATCTCGACGTCGATTACATGTCGATATCCGCGCACAAGATGTACGGACCTATGGGGGCAGGAGCGCTTTATATCGCCTCTGGAGCACCTAAGCCGCTTCCATTGTCTTTTGGCGGGAAGCAGGAAGGCGCGTTACGTCCGGGCACCGAGCCGATCTTTCTTCTCGCTGGCTTCGGCGCGGCCGCTCGCCTTGCTGTCGACCGGATGTCGCAGGACATGGCTCACAGCCGTGCGCTTGCTGACGCATTCTGCAGCGGCCTAATAGACGAGGGGGTAAGCTTCACGGTCACTACGGGAAACGCTTCGGTGCTGGCAGGAGCGGTGAGCATCGCGGTAGACGGGATATCCGCGGATGGATTAGTCTCATCTTTGTCGCCGATTGCGAGCGTATCGACCGGTTCCGCATGCACGTCTGGGCAGGTAACGCCATCTCATGTACTTATCGCGATGGGATTCCCACCAATAAAGGCCGGTTCGGTTATCCGTTTATACTTTGGGCGCTATAACACTTTGGCCGAAGTTCGACAGGTCGTGCCTGCTCTTGCCGAAGCCGCGTTCCGGCAGCACTCCCCACTGGACGATCTCGCCAGTAGGATGTAATCGGGTGCGATGAGGCATGCGCTTTCCGATTCAGACGTCCGTGGCCAATTTGCAGGCCATGAAACTTTCCCGCTGCGCCTTCTGTGGCTGAAGAAAGCCTACGATACCGTTCGTGATGGAGTATCACCGGGAACATTCCAGGAACATTCCGCTATCGCACGGTTCGGAGTCGGTCGCAACATGGCTGTCTCGATGCGGTTTTGGGGTCTGGCGACGGGTTTCCTGGAAGAGCGCGACCGCATTATCAAGCCGACGCCGCTTGGCGACGCCATCCTCGCGGACGATGGCTATGATCCATATCTCGAGCACGCCGCGACTGTCTGGCTGGCTCATTGGGGGGTGGCGAGCAGTCCAGAATGGACGACGACGGCGTATTTCGCCTTCAATGTATTGTCCGCGATCGAGTTCGATACAGGGAGCCTCATCGAAGAACTGATGACCTTGGTTCGGACGAGAGGGTGGCGGGCAACTCCGAATACCCTCAAGAGGGACGTGGAAGTTTTTCTGCGAAGCTACGTCCGTCGTGATGCGATGGCTGGCGATGATGCGGCGGAACCGCTGCTCGCAGAGCTTGGATTGATCCGTGAGGCGCGAGTAGGCGGCTGGCACGAGTTCGTCCGAGGGCCGAAGCCGACATTGCCCGACGGCGTCTTCGCCTACGCGCTTGCCGATTTCTGGGAGGCACGTGGCGGCTCCAGTGCTATCACTGCCGAACAGGTCTGCTACGCGCCAGGATCGCCGGGTCGAGTTTTCAAACTCGACGAGGACACTGTCGTCACGCGGCTGATGGCTATCGAGGGTGTCACTGCGGGCGCGTGGCGCTGGACAGACACCGCAGGCCTTCGGCAGGTTCAACGGCTCGGTGACATTGAACCCATGAAGCTTATCGCACGTGCCTATGGGCATGTGATGCATGATCGGGTCGCCGCATGACGCCACTCTCTGAAACCGTGGAGATCAACCGGCGGTTCGCCAGGTCCGCGCGTCTCGACGCCGACTTAAAGGGCACGCCTCCGCTCGTTGGCTACGTGATGCAAGCCAGCGTCACGAAAGCCCTCACGACACTTGCGGATAGCCAAATCGAGAGCCGACAGGGCGCGTTTACCTGGACTGGACCGTACGGAGGCGGCAAGTCGAGCGCCGCGCTGCTCGTCGCAAACCTGGTTGCTGGGCATCCAGAAAACAGAGCGATCGCGCGCGAAATCGCAGGACCTGAGCTCACTGCCGTTTACGGACGGGCTTTCCCCGAAGCTGACGGCCCTTGGGCTATCGTTGCTGTTACCGGCAGTCGCATGGGCCTACGTCAATCGATCGCCGACGCTGCCGCCACCACGTTACAGTGGAGCAAGGCCGCCTATAATCGCGCGCTTGCAACTGATGACGCCCTTATCAACGCTCTCATGCTCGCCGCTTCGAGCAAACGCAGCGGCGTGTTCTTGGTCCTCGACGAGCTGGGCAAGCTGCTCGAACATGAAGCGTCTGCCGGAGGTGATATCCACCTTCTACAGGATCTTGCGGAGCGAAGCGCGCGATCCGAAGGGCGCCTCGTCGTGGTTGGCATTCTCCACCAGGCTTTCGACCAGTACGTCGCGCGCGCGGCGCGCGACGCTCGACAGGAATGGGCCAAGGTCCAGGGACGTTATCAGGATATTCCTTTCCTCGCCGGAGCGGACGAAACCGTCACGCTCCTCGGCAGCGCTATCACCGGCGCCCAGCCGCCGGCGTCCGCGAACGAACAAGCGTCGCTTGTTGCGGGAGCGATCGCGCGTCGGAAGCCGACCGATGAGGGGCTTCTGGCTAAGGCCCTCGCGGCCACATGGCCGCTGAACCCGCTTACGTCGCTGCTCCTAGGTCCGGTCTCCCGGCAACGATTTGCGCAGAACGAGCGAAGCGTTTTCGGCTTTCTGAGTTCGGCCGAACCATTCGGATTCCAGGACTTCCTTCGATCGACGAGGGACGTTTCGTCAACTTACGGCCCGGACAGTTTGTGGGACTATCTGGCCTCAAATTTTGGCATGGCGCTATCGAATGGTAGCGACGGGAGCCGTTTTAGCCTCGCGTTCGAGGCGATCGAGCGTGCAGCTGCCAAAGGTGGACAGCTCCACGTCCGTTTGACCAAAGCCGCGGCCGTCATAGAGTTCTTCCGCAACGGCTCGGGCCTAGCCCTTGCAGATGACATCTTCGGCGCGGCCGTGCCGAACGTGGCAGCTGCGGATCGTACAAGCGCGATTGCTGATCTCGTGGACTGGGCGGTACTGATCCGGCAGCCCCGCCTCGGCGGATACGCGCTGTTCGCGGGAAGCGATTTCGATCTTGAAGATGCGATAAATCGAGCGACGAGTCCCCTCGACTTCGAGCAGCTCGCCTCGATTCCGCAGCGCGTTGGTCTTGGCTTTGCTACCGCGAAACGGCACTATTTCCGCACAGGTGCGCTCAGGACGTTCGAGGTCGTTGTTCAGCTTCTAACGCGCGAAGACACAGCGGCGGATCTTGCGGCTCGACTGGCTGCGCGCCGCAGTCGTGGGAGCGGGATGCTCGTTCTCGCTCTGAGCGATGGCTCTTTGGACGTTTCCGAGGTCGACAGCCGGTGCAAGGCGATCGCGAAGCATCTTCACAAGGCCGGGACCGTCGCCGCGGTCGCCGGCGCGGCAAACAGCCACGCGCTGCGATCAAGCGCCTCCGACCTTTTCGCCGTGGAACGCGTATTTCGTGACCATCCGCAGCTCGAAGGCGATCGGATCGCTCGGCGCGAAATGGCGGCGCGCCGGTCTGGCAGTGTCGATGTTCTTTACCGAGAGCTTGAGGCCGCGCTGAACCGGGCGCGGTGGTGGCTCGCATCATCGCCGCCCAAGGCACTCCGCGATCCCGTTTCGATGGTGGCGACCGCTCTTGCAGATTCCGCCTATGACCTTGCGCCTGTTCTCAAAAGCGAATTGCTCCAGCGCGACCGGCCATCGTCGAGCGCGATGGCGGCCGTTCGTGAACTTGGGCATGCGATGGTTCGCAACACGCACGCTTGGGACCTCGGGTTCGAGGGATTCCCCGCGGAGATGGGCCTCTATCTAACGGTGCTGAAGCCTTTCGGAATTCATGGCCCAGATGCAGACGGTCACGTCGACTTCCGAGCGCCCCAAGACATGGGGGACGGGCCTAGTTTGCTGCCCGCCTGGTCGATCTTGGCCGACGCATCTGAAGTGTCTTTGGCGGATGTCTATGCGACATGGTCTCGTCCCCCCTTCGGGATGAAAGCGGGGATCATGCCGGTGCTGGCGTTGGCGATCTTGCTCGCAAACCGTGATCATCTCGCGGTCTACCTCGACGGCATATTCCAGACCGAATTCGACGACGTGTTCGTTGACAAGCTTCTTCAGAAGCCCGCCGATTTTCGGGTCAAGCGTGTCGACCGCTCAACCAAGGAAGCCGCGTTCCTCAGCGATCTGGCGCGCCATTTCGGTCTTGAGGGAGAGAGTTCGTCTCTGCCGGTCGCACAGGCCCTGTTTCAGCGATTCAAGGGACTGACCGTCTATGCGCAACGCACCGACACCCTGTCGGCCGATGCGAAGAAGATCCGTAGCGCGGTGCTGAAGGCGCGCGACCCCGAAGCCCTGCTCTTCGAGGCATTGCCGGAGACGTTGGGCGACCGGCTCACAGCGCAGGTCGTCATCGATGCGCTTGGGGAGGCCGTTGGGGCCTATCCAAAGCTGCTGGCGCACCTGCAAGCAACGCTAGCCAAAGCTCTCGCTGTTGATCCCAACACCTTTCTGGGGGCTCAGGAGCGAGCCACATCGATCAAGGATTTGACTAACGATTACGCGTTTGAGGGGTTTGCAATGCGGGCGGCCGCATTTGAACGCGGCGAAGGCGATATCGAAGGCGTCGCGAGTGTCTTGCTCCACAAGCCAGCCCATGGATGGTCTGACCGCGACCGCGAGCAGGCTTTGCTTGAGATGGCGCGGTTCGGCAGGCAGTTTCGCGAACTCGAGGCGCTGGCGGTCGTGAGGGACCGTCGCTCCAATACCGAGGCACTCGCCTTGGTGATTGGGGTAGATCCGCGTACACCGCCCCTTCTGCGGTCGTTCGTTCTAACGGAGCCCGAGAAAGCAGACGCCGCGCTGCTGGCGGAGAAGGTTCTGAAGACACTTCGAAAGAGCGACGGTCTCGATCGCGTGAGAATGGCCGCGCTTGCGCGCGCCGTCGCGACCTTGGCAGCCGACCAGGACATGGAGGTTGCATGACACAGGAACGCCATATCCTAGGCATCTCGGGTGGCCGGGATAGCGCGGCGCTAGCTGTCTACATGCGTCAGCACCGGCCCGAGTTGCCCATCGAGTATTTTTTCACCGACACCGGCAAAGAGCTTCCTGAGGTTTACACCTTCCTCGATCGGCTCGAGGGTTTCCTGGGAAAGCCGATCAAGCGCCTCAACCCCGATCGGGATTTCGATTTCTGGCTTGATGAGTACGGGAATTTCCTACCATCGCCGCGAACCAGGTGGTGCACGCGGCAGCTAAAGTTGCGGCCGTTAGAGCAATGGATCAAGCCGGCGCTCGAGGCAGGCACGGTTATTCATTCCTACGTCGCCATCCGCGCGGACGAACCCTCGCGTGAAGGCTATCAGGCCACGCACGAGAACATGCTTGTGCATCTTCCCCTGCGTGAGGCGGGGATCGATCGCGCTGGCGTCATCGAGCTCCTGCAGCAGGCCGACGTCGGCGAACCCGAATATTATAGCTGGCGGTCCCGCTCGGGGTGCACGTTCTGCTTCTTTCAGCAGAAGATCGAATGGGTGCGCCTGGCCGCGCACCATCCCGATGAGTTTGAGAAAGCGATCGCGTACGAGAAGACGGCTCTGGAGGGTGGATCTCCCTTCACGTGGAGCCAGGGCGAGAGCCTCACTGAACTCATCGAGCCGGAACGCGTCAAGGCGATTGAGTTGGACTACGATCGGCGTGTTGCGCGGCTAAAAAAGCGGCGACCCAAGAACCCACTCGCTGCTGAGACGGATGATTCAGTAGATGACGTTTACGGTGTCGATGAGGCCGATGCGGGTTGCGTGATCTGTCATAAGTAGATCAGGATAACAAAGACGTGACGATGGGGGCAGGCTGCGGATGAAGGTTGAACAGGGTCTATGGACGATTCAGACGCTGATCGACCAGAAAGACAGCATCAATCTGTCGCCGGCTTGGCAACGTGGGCCTGCATGGCGGGAGAACCGTCGCGTGCTGCTGATCGACTCCATCCTGCGCAACATGGACGTGCCCAAGATATATCTGCGGAAGCTACCCGCTGGCGGCTTGCATGCTTACGAGGCGGTGGACGGGCAGCAACGGCTCCAAGCGATTTGGGATTTCGCGTCCAAGAAGTCCGACGTCCATAAGGGGCGTGGCTTCACGCTCAAGAGTAGCGATGCCCTCCCGCCCATACATGGAATTACGGTAGCCGATCGTACATTCACGACCTTAAGCAGGACCCTTCGCGATCGATTTCTCGCATTTCAGGTAGGCGTAGGTGAAATCGTTGAGTCCACAAACGATGAGATCGCCATTCTGTTTGCGCGTCTTCAGATGGGCATGCCGCTAAATCCAGCTGAGTTGCGGAATGCCGATCTCGGACAGATGCGGAATATCATCCAGTTGATGACCAAGTCCCATGAGTTTTTTACATATACCAAGATCCGGGACGATCGCACGAAGCATTTTGATTATGCAAGCTATGCGTTTGCCGTAGCAGCGACTGGTGTAACTCACGATCTGAAGGCACCGGATCTTCGGGACTTTCAGCGCGAATACAACGCCAAACCGATGGAAGACATCACAGCCTTATCAGCGCGCGTCGGCGAAGCTCTGAATGTGCTAGGTGAAGTAGACCAGCGGACTAAGTATAACATAACACGAAAGTGGATCTTTGTCGACCTTCTCGCGCTTATCCTTCAGTATCAAGATGCCGGGAAAGCAATCGACATCGCCAAGTTTACCACCCGTTACGATGCGTTTGAAAAGCGTCGACGTGATTATACATCTAAGCAGGACATTCTGCTTAACTCTCGCAGAGCGGATTCTAAGTCCACTGACCGAGCTTTGTACGACTACCTTTTTGCGTTTCGGACCGAGGGAGCCAAGGCGGCGAGCCTATCGACCCGACGACGGTCACTGGCGAAGTTTTTTCCGGACGTGGAGGTTAAGTAATGGCGTTCAATCCGGCAGACATACCGCCCCCATTGATCGAAGAATATAGGAAAGATCGGGTAGGCCTGTTAGTGGGCGCCGGAGCATCGGTAGGAGCAGGACTTCCCCAATGGGGACAGCTTCTCCGGGATATGCTCGAGGAGACAAAGGGCAGCGTTGGTTTGGGTGCTCAGAAGGTCGCGGATTACGAGTCTCTCATCGATCAAGACCGATATCTCATGGCGGCATCAGGCCTGAAGGTCGATCTCGGCAGCTACTTCGCGGGCTTCATCCGAAAGGTATTTGTTGATTCAAAGCCCGCACCTACCAATCTGCATCGAGCCATGCTCGGGCTTAAGAGATTACAGTTTGTTCTCACGACCAACTACGATACTTTGATTGAGAGAACGTACCGTAGCCAGGACCCCGATGTAACAGTTTGCACGTATAAGGACTCGGGTGAAGTCCGACGGAGCCTGTCGAGCCGCGAGTTTTTTATCTTGAAAGCTCATGGTGATGCTACGCGCAGCGGCGACGGTATTATCCTCACTGACCAAGATTACCGTAATATCTTGTTTCGGGAGTCTGCATACCAACACATGCTCGCAACGATGTTTTCTATGTACACGGTTGTATTTGTTGGCGCCTCTATGACCGATCCGGAAGTCAATCTAATGCTGAACTATGTTGCGAGCACGTTCGCACCTGACTCCGGCCCGACACACTACGCTCTTTTGACTAAGGAAAAAGTCAATGAGGTTGAAAAGGAGCGCTGGTTCAAGGACTTCAAAATACGTGTTGTTTCAGTTAGTTCTGCCGATGAATATGCTGAACTAACTGAGTTCGTAGCTCTGTTGGGAGCGGCCTAGAGGCGGGTCACTGCTGAGAGGGGTTAACCCATCAGCTGTTCTCCAGCGTCGGCTCCTCACAGGCAATGTCAATTGCACCCTGAAGCGCCGCAGCTGCATCGCTCGCGCCAGCATGATCCAACAATGCGACTGCGTTTTTCATAAGGGACACCGCGATATCGAGTGCCGGCAGTTTAGCAACGTGGTCGTTCATTGCGATTGCACCTTTCGTAGCCGGCGACACGCCCACTGGGCGTGTCGTCGCTTCGGAACCGGGTGCTGAAAACCTAGAGCAAGCTAGGCGCGAACGCCTTTGGCCGAGTGGCTTGGACATACGCGTCCGCCACCCGGTCGACTCGAACCGGCTCTTGCTCTTCGGCGTTTTCAGGCACCGCCCGTGTCTCCACGGGTTCGGTGATCGTAGCTTGCTCCCGTCGCTGGCGACACCCTCTTTCGGTCAACGGTGTTTTCGCCAGCACAAGGTACCGGCCGGATTGCCCGGCCGGCGGTCGCCTCAGCGGGACCAGATGAGATTGAAGCTTCCGTCCTCGCCCTCGACTAGGTTGGCGTAGATCGGGGCGGGAAAGCTGGGATCGTCGAGCTTCACGGCCATGTAGGGCCGATCCTCGCGCGATGTCTTAGACCAGGCGGCGCCGAGTTCAGTGGTGCCGGCGTAAACCCTCGCGTCCGGAGCCTTCTCGCTGTCCTTCTGGACGCGGACGATCTTGACCTTCGCTTTGAGGGTGAGGGTGGCGAGCGTCCCGGTGAACCCGTCGTCGGTCGCGGTGAAGGTGCCGATGGTAGCCATGTCTGATCTCCTTGCTTCGATCCGCGTCCGTCGCGGCCTCGATGGCGATCAAGTGCCGGGGGCGATCGGCGATGCACCGCTTGCGGCCGCAGCGCAGCGAAGGATGGGAAAGGGGCCTTTTTTGGCTCGCGATGCAAAGCCGCAGGCGGCGGAAAAAAGGTCGCCTTCCCCGTTGCAGCTAGACGATCGAGGCGCAGCCGCCCCCCGGTTAGATCAAGCCAGACAGAGGCCGTGTGGCGCGGATGGACCAAGGGCAGACTGTAATCGGAACTGACCCGTGATCTCGGTCATCGCGGTCCTGCATACCCACCCCGGCGAAGGGCATAGGCCAAGCCCTCATAGGAGGACGGATGAATCCGGTCGCGGGTCGCCAGCCCTGCCAAGTCAACCACGTTGTCGCCATGCTGCGCTGCGGTCCATCGAACGAGTTGGGCTGCTCGACGATCATAGGGCACGATCCACAGCACGTATCGCGCCGACACCGAGAGGCGAAGGCGATCGAGGCGCATACCCAGGTCCGTCCTGCCGCCGTCGTTGGACCCGGACGATAACACGGCCGTGTAGAATAGCGCTGCGGGGGCAATCAGCGTGATCGCTGGGGTGTTCGCACCCTTGCGAGCGACGATCGCACATCGATCCTGCAAGGCGGCGCGCAACCTCGCCGCCGTATCGGCCGCGATGCTATCTCCAAGAAACAGGCAGGCGAGCATTCGGCCACCCCGACTGTGCGGCGTTAAGCCGCCTGGGCTTCGAGAGGACCGGACGACGTGCGGCTACGCGGCGTCAATACGACGATCGTGTCGAGGTTCGACACCCGACGTCCCCGCGTGTCGATGCGCGGTTCGTCAGGAACGACGTCCTTTAGGGAAAGCCGATATTCGGGCAGGTCGTCACGAGCTTCGACCGCTTTCAGATGCTGCTTGAACTTCGAGTGGTTGGCCGTCGAGCCGACCTTGCGCGACAGGAGTTCCATCGGAAACTCGATCTCTTCGCCTTCGCAATGGCAGTGCGCGATCTCGTAGATACGGCGCTCGATCGTACCAAGACGGAAATAGTCGTGGTGATAATGGTAGATATGGCCGTCGAGCTGGATGGCACGGTGAAGCCACGGGCAAAGCCTGACCTTCACGACCCTCAATTGCTGTTCGCCGCTTGGAAGCACGGCGTATTCGGCCGTGGCTTCCGAAAGCCACGAGAACCAACCCTTTTCGATCTTCGACCCGGTTTGAATGTTGGTCTTGATCTGCGTGCCCTGCAGCCGCTCCAACGCATCGGTGAAACGGTCGTAATCGCGCTTCGATGGGCGCGCGACGCCGGTGATGCGGAAAAAGTCGTGCGCGGTGAACGTGAAGTTCTGGTCGACCTCCTCACCCCGCTGGATGGCTTGGTTCATCAGCGACGCGACGTAGAGGATGATCTCCTTGTCATACATCGTCGCAATGCCGGTTGCGCTCGGCCTGATCTGGATGCTGAGCTTCCCGATCTTGAACTCGAGCTCCTTCTCGACCGGCACCTTGGACAGGGCGAAAAAGGGAAAGTCCATGACGCTGCGCTCGCCGCGGACCTTGCCGTGGAGCGGGCTGTCCGGCTCGAACAGGTTGCCCTGACGGAGAACGATCTGCTGCTTGCTCGTCATGGCGGTCCCTCGGCGCCTGATTCTTCTGAGCGTTGATCGTAACGGCATTTTAGGTGAAGCGCACCGCTTCACGACGACGATCTGCCCGAAAGCACGAGTCGAGCCGACCCCCGGTGCTCCAACCCGATGCTGTAAAGCTTAATGAGGGGTCGGGGAGGGGAGGACGACTCGTGCTTTCGGGCAGACCGTCCAAACCCGACGAGGCGACGAGCAGAAACGGGGCCGATCATGACGACCTGCCCGAAAGCACGAACCCACGGCCCAGCGCGCGGCGGGCCAGCTCACCGACCGAGCTTGGATCGCCACCGGCCTGCATGGCCCGCATCGCTCCGGCCTGACGAAGATCCTTCAAGCCGTGGAAGGTCCGCCCCAGGTTCAATTCGCCCTTGGCGGCGCGCCCGCTCATGCCGCGAAGATAGGCACCCGGCCTCTCCACCTCGCCGGCCTGGTATTTGCGAACGGTGGCGATGACCGATGCGGCCGCACCGCGCTGCCCCATGACGCGGCAGGCTTCGTGCCAGGCGTGGCGATGGATATGGTGCTGGTCGGCGAGCTTCTCGGCGAGATGAACAAGCTCCCCCCATCCACGTCGGCCGAGACCAAGGGAACCGCACAATTCGGGCGTGACCGACTCGATGAAATCTGGATCGACGCCGTGCTTCGCCAGGTCTTCCTCGACTTCGGACTGCGGTAGCGCCGACCTCACGTCGTAATCCCTGCTACTTCTTTCCGCCAAGCCTCTACTCGTAGCTGCTTTAGCAGTTTGGGGTTGAGTTGTAGTTGTAAAGTGGATGCAATCATTCGCATCCGAGGGTGCAATATCATTTGAATCGACATGCTGATTGAGCGCTTCGCGCTCCAGTAGGACAGCCGCGACCTTCGCCTCCAGCGCCCTCCCACGCTGTTCGATCTGCTCGACGCAGCCCGTCAGCAGCCCGATGTCGCGCACATTCCGCATCTGACGCGAGGCGCTCTGCGCCAAAGCCAGTTCCTCGTCGGCGCCCGTGCCGGCCACCATGCCGTCCACCACCGCCTGGGCGAGGCTGGCGGTGCGGCGGCGTGCCGCGGTGAGGCGGCGTTTCAGGGCGTCGATCTCCTCGTCCTCGCGCGCGCCGCGCGCCGCGATCGCCCGGAACTCCTCGAGACGGGTGCCGATGGGGCTGAGCACGATGCCATAGGCCCATTTGATCGTGCCGTCGGGCGCTCTCACGCCCCCGCGATGTCCGTTGGGGCTGTCCCTATGGCTGATGAGACGCAGCGCGATCGCGCGGTCGAGCAGGTTCTGCACCTGCCGCACCTTCAATCCCAACTTGCGCGCGAGCTTGTCGTTGCGCGGCCAGACGATCGGGGTCGACGCCGATCGCCAATCCTCGGGCTTCGTCCAGGCGAACAGGACGTCGACGAGCTGCACGACGCTGGGCGGGACCGCCATATAGGCAGCAGCGCGCTTGAAGGCGGCGAGTGCCTGCCCGGGGCCGCTGCCTTCGGGCAGGCCGCGAAATGCCTGTGCGAGCTGGTCGGCGTCGGCCGCCGCGCCGTCGAAACGACGAAAGCCCGCTCCGGGATGATAGGCATAGGTCATCGTTCGGTAACTCCCCCTTTGGAGCTCGTGCGGACACACAGCGACGTGGCGCGGAACGCGCGTTTCGCTTGCGGTTGTGGGGGGTCTCGGCTAGGAAGTGACTTCCACCTCGCTCCTAGTGAGCACCCCGAAAAGCCCGGCCTCGCGCCGGGTTTTTCATGTCAGCACGGCGTCTCCCTGCACATTCATGGCACCGGCGAGACGTGCGGTTTCGGCCGGCGGCGCGTCGCATCCGCATCGCCGGACCCAGGCGGGCCGAATCGAGGGATGTAGCGCAGCTCGATTGTTAACCGCGGGGGAGGGGACCGACGCGGCCCGATCCTCGTGCTATCGGGCAGACCGACCGGCGAATGTTCGTGCTTTCGAGCAGATCGTCCCACATCGGCGCCGGTGCCGACTGGGCGGGGACTCGTGCTTTCGGGCAGACCGTCTCGATTCTCGTCTTATCTGGGCCGGAATCCGAGGCAATCGGACGCGCCCGTTCGCACCCGCCGCCCTATCTCTGATCGTGGCCTGAATGGCTTGGAGATCAGTAGCATGCGCGTGACAGCGGGATTGGTTGCCTGCAACAGCCGCCAAACGTCGGGGACGGGGATGGCGGTGCCGTGATCCTGTCGCTCGCCGTTGCCGCAAGCCTTGCCGACAAATGCGCGCCGCGCGTTGCCCGGGAAACCCTGCTCTCCGTCGCCTACCACGAAAGTCGCCTCGACACGCTGGCGATCGGGGACAACACGACCGGGCGGCGCTTCCATCCTCGATCCCGGCAGGATGCCGTCCAGACCGCACAGACGCTGATCGCCCGCGGTCACAGCATCGACATGGGGATCGGCCAGATCAATTCGCGGACGGCGCCCGGCCTCGGGCTGACAGTCTTCGGCGCGTTCGACGCCTGCCAGAACATGGCGGCGGCCGGCACGATGATGGAGCGGAGCTACCGCAGGGTCGCGGGCGCGGGGTCCGCGCAGCGGTCGCTCGCGGCGATGCTGTCCATCTATAATACAGGCAACTCCTGGCGAGGGTTCGGCAACGGCTATGTCGGCCGAGTCTATCGCGCCGCCGCGACCATCGTCCCCCAGCTCGGTCGTACGGCCCCGGTAGCTGTGAATCTTGCGTCGATAGATCCGGTCCTCAGCACCGGCTTGGTGCTGGGCGCGCCGGCCTCGGTCGCGTCGCCGGCAGCGGTGCGCGTGCCAGCGGCCGACCTATCGGAGCGGCCCGCGCCGCCGCCCTGGGTCGCGTTCGGAAATCCCGTCAACGTCATGGTGTTCGCAAACGACCCGGCGGGCGCGGAGCCGTTTAACCGCAAGGAGAAGTCCGAATGAACAGCTCTCGACACAGTGCATTGCGCTCGCCGGCGTTCTGGGCGCTGGCGATCGTCGCCACCCTTACCCTCACGAGCCCTGCGATGGCGCAGGGGACGACGGACATTCAGGGGTTCGTCGACAACATCAAGGGATGGCTGACCGGCAGCATCGCGAAGAGTGTCGCCGTCATTGCTGTCGCCGTCTGCGGATACAGGTTCTTCTCGGGCCGGGCCAGCGCCGGGCCGCTGGTCGCCGTCATCGGCGGCATCTGCCTGATCTTCGGTGCCTCCTGGGTGCTGACGCAAATCACCGGCGGGTAATGAAGCCTGACGAACCCTTGATCGTCGAGCCGGTCTATCTGGCGCTCAGCCGACCGCCGATGTGGCTCGGCGTCCCGCTCGACGCGGCCGTGCCGCTGGCGATGCTCGGCGTCCTGGTGCTGCTGCTCGCCAACCCGCTCTACGCGCTCGCCGTGGCTATCGTCGGGTTCGGCGCCGCACGGCTGATCGTGCGGCACGAGCCTAACGCCTTCCGGCTGCTCAATCTCGCGCTGCGAACGAAGTGGACGAACCGTGATCGGCGATGGTGGGGCGGCAGCTCCTACTCGCCGCTTCCCGTGGCACCGCTCAAGCGCAAGGGGTTCGGGTGGTGAGGGCGGATAAGCTCGACCATACCGGCGGCACGCCGTTCTCGATCGCGCGCCGCGAGAAGGAGCCGACCGACTTCCTCCCTTATGCGCGGCACGCCGACGCCGGCACGATCGTCACGGATGGCGGCTCGCTGATCGCCGTGGTGCAGCTCCAGGGCGCCTCGTTCGAAACGCTCGACCAGAGCGATCTCAACGGAATGCACGAGAAGATCAACAGCACGCTCCGCAACCTGTCGGACGAGCGGGTCGAATGGATCACGCACACGATCCGCGAGCGCAGCGACACCTATCCCGGCGGCGAGTTCCGATCGGATTTCGCGCGCAGCTTCGACGCCGCCTATCGCCGCCGAACGGCTGGCGAGCATGGCTTCATCAACGAGCTGTATCTGTCGATCGTCGAAAAACCCGCGGTCGGTGCTGCCGACAAGATCGCGGTCGCCGTCGCCGGCCTCTTTTCCAAGCGGGAAAAGGTCGACGCCTACATTGATGTCGAAACCGAGCGGTTACAGCGGTTCAACGAGCGGGTCGGCGAGACGATCAAGCTGCTCGGCCGGTTCACCCCGCGCCGGCTGACCCTTTACGACCACAACGACCTGACGTTCTC
This sequence comes from Sphingomonas sp. GC_Shp_6, assembly GCF_026540835.1. Taxonomy (NCBI): domain Bacteria; kingdom Pseudomonadati; phylum Pseudomonadota; class Alphaproteobacteria; order Sphingomonadales; family Sphingomonadaceae; genus Sphingomonas; species Sphingomonas sp. GC_Shp_6. The sequence goes on from NZ_JALNUO010000015.1 coordinate 44,558, forward strand.
GGAACCGCTGGAGGTTTTCGAGCTGATCCTGATGGGACGCCGGCGCCGCGTGCCGCTGGTCCGCGGTCATCTCGGCTCCGCTCTTTATGGCGACCGTCTCATCTTCGGACGCGAGCTGGGCGAGGTCCGCGCGCACGACCGAAGCCAATATTTCGGCATCTTCGGCATCCGGGAATATCCCGCCGCGACGCGGCCGGGCCAGCTCGATGCGCTGCTGAGCGCGAATTACCAGTGCTGCATCACACAGAGCTGGGCGCCGATGGCGCGCGCCGACAGCGCCGATCGCGTCCGCAAGCGCCGGCGACAGCTCATCTCCACCGACGACGACGCGCACAGCGCGGCCGACGCGCTCGACGAGGCGGCCGACGATCTCGCCAGCAATCACTTCGTGATGGGCGAGCATCATTTCAGCCTCGCCGTGTTCGGCAATACGGTGCGCGAGCTGAACGACAATCTTTCGGCCGCGCGAAGCCTGCTCGCGGATGCGGGCCTGGTCGCAGTGCGCGAGGAAAGCGCGAACGAAGCTGCTTGGTGGGCGCAGCTTCCCGGCAATTCCCGCTGGCGCGCGCGACCGGCGATGGTGACGTCGCGCAACTTCGCAGCGCTCTCGCCCTTCCATACCTATCCGGCGGGGAAGCCGGACGGCAACCATTGGGGGCCGGCGGTGATGATGTTCCAGACCACCGCGCTGTCCTCCTACTATTTCAGCTTCCACGTCCAGGATGTCGGCTTCACCGGCGTCATCGGCCCGACGGGTTCGGGCAAGACGGTCGGCCTCAATGCCCTGATGGCGATGACCGAGAAAACCGGCGCACGACAGATATTCGTCGACAAGGATCGCGGCGCCGAAATCTACATCCGCGCTTCGGGCGGCACCTATCTGGCGCTGAAGAACGGCCATCCGACCGGCTTCGCGCCGCTCAAGGGTGGGGATTATTCGCCGTACTACCGCGCGTTCCTCGGTCGTTTCGTTAGGCAGCTCGTCAAACAGGACGGCAAGCCGCTGACGGTGAGCGAGGAACGCCTGATCGACGAGGGCTTGGTGGCGCTCGGCCGACTTCCCATCGCGTCGCGCACCTTCGGCGAGCTGCGCGAGGTGCTCGGCTTCCGCGACGCCGAGGGCATCGGCGCCCGTCTCGAGCGTTGGGGGCAGGGCGGCGCGCTCGGCTGGGTCTTTGACAATGACGAGGATCTGGTGAGCCTCGAAGGCCGGTTCGTCGGCTTCGACATGACCGACTTCCTCGACAATGCCGAGGTCCGCACGCCGATCATGATGTATATGTTCGAGCGTATCGACGCCCTGTTGGCGCGCAAGGAGCGCCTGGTCGTCGTCATCGACGAGTTCTGGAAGGCGCTCGGTGATCCGCAGTTCGCCGGCTACATCGAGAATGCGCTGCTGACCTGGCGCAAGGCGAACGCCTTCCTGATCTTCGCCACCCAGAATCCGGAACACGCGCTGCGCTCGCCGATCGCGAGCAGCATCATCGGGCAAACCCCGACATGGATTCTGTTTCCGAATCCCCGCGCCGATGAACAGGATTATCGCGTCGGACTGGGGCTGACCGCCAAGGAATATCGCCTCATCCGTTACGAGCTGGTCCCGGAATCGCGACAGTTCCTCATCAAGCAGGGGCAGGATTCGATCGTCGTGAAGCTCGATCTCGACGGCATGGACGACATGCTGGCGATCCTCTCGGGGCGCGCCTCGACCGTCGGCCTGGTCGACGAGCTGCGCGCTGAACTCGGCGACGATCCCAAGGATTGGCTGCCCGCGTTCCATGAAAAGCGGCGGGGGCTGCGGTGAGGAGAATGGCGATGCGAAACCTGGCGATGCTCGCGGGATCGGCGCTGGCGCTGGCGGTTTCGACGCCGGCAACGGCACAGATGGCCGTGTTCGACGTGAAGAATTACGCTCAGATCGTGCAGCAGTTGAAGGCGGCGCAGGAGCAGCTCACCGTCGTCACCAAGACATATAACCAGGCGGTCGACGCCTATAACGACGTCCACGGCCTGACGAACATCGACGGCGTTGCCCAGCTCCTCAATAGCGATGCGGCGAAGAAATGGCTGCCGAGCGGCGCGCAGGACATCGAGCAGCTCGTGTCGAGCAGCAGCAGCAGCCTCGGCTCGCTCGGCCAGCAGGCGGCGAACATCCGCGCCGGCCGCAGGGTCAACCTGCCGGCGCTGCCCGCGACGGCGACCGATGCTGACCGCAGCCGGCGGGCGGCGCTGGATACTGCCGGCGACACGGCCGCCAAGAACGCCGCGATCGCCGACGCCGCCTATGGTGCGACGACCACGCGATCGGCGGGACTGGACCAGCTCCAGCAGGCACTCGCCAGCGCCACCACCGACAAGGACCGGCAGGCGATCCAGGCGCGGATCGCGATCGAAGTCGCCCGTATCCAGAACGACACGATGCAGCTCCAGGCGATCCGGATGCGGCAGGAGGCGGAGGATCGGCTGGTCGCGCAGCAATTGCGCGAGCAACGCGCCGCCAACATCGCGGCCGATGCAGCGAGGACGCGCTAATGGCGCGCGCAATCGTCGTCGTCGCCGTTGCGGCGCTTTCGCTCTCAGCGTGTCATTCACCCGTGGCCGAACCGCGCACCATGCACTTTTTCCAAGAGCATGAAGCCGAGCGCGCCGATGTCATCGGCAAGTGCAGGCAATCCGATCGCCAATACCAGCCTGCCGAGGAGTGCGCCAATGCGCTTCGCGCCCAGCGGCAAGTCAACATGGACCATGATGCCGGGACAGGATCTCGCTAGTGGCGGACGATTCGACCTTCGGTGGCCACTTCTTCAGCGATTCCTACACGTTCTTCGACGGGCAGTTGAACTCGTTCCTGAACGAACATTACCAGGACGTCGTCGATGCCGTGAAAGGGCCGCTGACGGCGGCCCTCGTCATCTACATCGCCATCTATGCCTTTCTCATCATGCGCGGCGTCGTGAGCGAGCCGTTGCAGGATTTCATCTGGCGGATGGCGAAGCTCTGCCTGCTGTTCGTCGCCGCGACGACCGTCGCCTACCAGGACTGGATCGTCGGGCCGATTTTCAACGCCGCACCTAGCGCCCTGACGCAGGCGATCTCGGGGAAGGACTATAAGCAGGCCGGCGCGACCTTCGATCAGCTCGATCGCCGCGCTGCCGAAACCTACAAGGCATTGCGCGACGACGCGAACGCTCAACCGATCACCAATATCGGCGCGGCGCTGGAAGACATCGCGGCGTCGCTGGCGCTGGAACTCGCCGCCGCGATCGCCTGCATCGTCGGCTTCGCGCTCTCGATCTTCGCGCTGGTCGGGCTGGCGATCACGATCGCGCTCGGCCCGATCTTCATCGCGCTGGCGCTATTCGAGTGGGGAAAGGGGATGTTCCAGGGCTGGCTCCGCCAAGCCTTTTCCTATGTTGTCCAGCTCGCGGTCATCACGACGATGGCGGCGCTCATGATGTCGCTCGGCGATAGCGTGCTGGCGAGCAACACGGCGGCCGATCCGGTCAATCACGCGATATTCCTGATCGTCTATTATCTGCTCGGCGCCTTTTTCTTCTTCCAGGCGCCCAGCATCGCGTCGGGGATCACCGGTGGGCATGGCCTGTCGGCCGGCGAGCTGGTCGCCGGCGCCGCAGGCGCCGCGCTCATCGGTGGACGGCGTGCGGCTCTCTTCGCCGGCGGCGCCGGCAGCAGCGTGGCGGCAACGGGACGCGGGGCCACGCGGGGCGCCCGGTGGGTGGGCGGCCGATTTCGCGGCGGCAACAGCATTTCAACATGATCGGGGGTCTTATGCAGCGGTATTTCCTCGCTGGGTCGGCACTGGCGGCATTGGCGTTGCCGCTGGCGGCCTGTGCAACGTCCAAGCCGCCGAAACTCGCCGTCTGCGACGGCAAGGTGAAGCATCGGCGGAACGCGAACCCCTACGGCTCGGTTCTTCCCGGCGCGCCGATCGTCGCGCCGCCGACCGACGATCAGCATCCGGGAACGCTACCGCCCCCACCGCTGCCGCCGAAGACATCGGCGATCGCCGCCCCGTCCTACTTCGCGAGCTGCTGAGATGCCGGGGGAAGGGGTCTTCACCGCGGACATCAAACGCTATTTCGCGGACGCGAAGAGCTGGGACGAGGAGAAGCTGCGCCAGGTCAAACGCTCGCGCCGTGTCGCCTATGCGATCGGCGCGGTCGGCGCGATTGTCGGCATCGCCGGCCTCGGCACCGTGGTCGCGCTGTTGCCGCTCAAACGCATCGAGGTCGTCACGGTGCGGATCAACCAGCTCACCGGCGCGGTCGATGTCCAGACGCAGCTCACCGGCAAAAAGCCGGTCGCTTATGATGAGGCTGTCACCAAATACTTCCTCGCCAACTATGTCCGCGATCGGGAGAGCTGGAACCCGGCCGCGGCGAAGGAAAACTTCGATACCGTGGCGATCCTGTCGACGCCGATCGAGCAACAGCGTTGGAACAGCTTCTATTCCCCCCACAACCCGGCGAGTCCGCGCATCGTCTGGGGCGATCGCGCCTTCGCCGACGCGCGCATCACCAACATCAGCTTCATCAACACCCGCGTCGCCAATGTCCGCTTCACCCGCACAGTGCAGACGGACACGGCGCAGCAAGCCTCCGATTGGATCGCGACCGTGACGTTCGGCTATACCAATGCCCCGATGTCGGAAGGCGACCGCTTCCGCAATCCGCTGGGATTCCAGGTCCAGACCTATCGCTCCGACCCCGTGGTGGCGCCGTGATGCGCCGGGTATTGATCGTACTGGCAGCGGCCAGCCTGGGCGGGGCGCCTGCGCTGGCATCGGAGACACCGCGGCCCGGTGCGGCCGACGCGCGCGTTCGGCAAGTCGATTACAGCGCCTCTCAGGTGTATCGGATCGTCGGCGCGTTCCGCGCCGCCACCGAAATCGTGTTCGCCAGCGACGAGACGATCGTCAATGCCGCTGTCGGCGACACCGTTTCGTGGGAGGTCCAGCCGCGCGGCTATATGATCTTCATCAAGCCGCGCGAGCGCGCGGGGCCGACCAACCTTATCGTGACGACTTCGCGCGGTGGTGAGCTGCGCGATTATACATTCGAGCTGGTCGCGCGATCGGGCAGCATCGGCGCTGGCTCGGCCGAGACCTTCTTCCGGGTCCAGTTTCGTTACCCGGAAGACGAGCGCCTGAAGCGCGAGCGGCTGAAGGTTCTTCAGGTGGCGCTACAGCTCGGCGCGCTCCAGAAGGAAGCCGTCAAGACCGCGCTCGATACCGGCGTCGTGGAGGGTGCGCGCAACATGCATTACACCGTCGAAGGCGCGTCCGACCTCCAGCCTTCGGAAATCACCGACAACGGGCAGTTCACGGTCATGCGCTTCCCGGCGAACCGAGAGATTCCATCGATCTTCCTCGTGCGCGACGACGGGAGCGAGACGCTCGTGCCGTATGATGTCCGTGACGATTTCGTCGTCGTCCACCTGGTCGCGAAGCAGCTCCGCCTGCGCCGCAACGGCGAGGTGCTGTGCATCTTCAACGAAGCGCCCCAGCCCTATGGGGTCAATTACGGTTCGGACACCGCGTCGCCGCATGTCGAGCGCACGATCAAAGAGGAACCGAAGTGAGCAGCATTCCGCCCGTGGGCGATGGCCCGGTCGAGACGGGCGCGCCGATCGTGCGCGATCGCACGCCCGAACGCGAGGAAGTCGAGCGCACGATCACGCCGGTCGGCGGCGGCCGGTTCGGCGGAAACCGCACCGGCGCGATCGTCGGCGTCGCCGCCGTCGTTGCCGTCCTCTTCTTCATCAACATCGGCAGCGGCAAGCGCGACAGCGCCGCGACCAGTACGATCGCGATGACGCCCGACGCGAAGGTCCGCCCGGATCAGCACGCGGCGCAGACCCAGCAGTTCGACCTCGGCGCGGGTCAACCGGGCGGGCTTCCCAATCTTTCCGGCACGGCCGGGGGACGAATGACGACGATGCCGGACGGGACGGTCGTGCCGGCGATCACGCCCGGCGCGATGCCGCCCGGTGGCGGAGGCGCGCCAGCCGATGGCCGCACGTCGGCCGAGTCCTTCGCCGATAAGTCCAGGCGTGCGCCGCTGCTTATCAGCGTCGGTGGGAGCGGCGAGGGGTCCGGGCCGGGGGCATCGACACCGCAGGCCGCCGATGCACCGAGCGGCCGATCCGCAGCGCCAGCGGAGGCGGGTGAGCTGGATCGCCTGCGGCAGGTCTCGGCGATCGGCAGCTCGCACGCTGCGATGCTGCCGAACCGCAACTATCTCGTGACCGCCGGCACGATGATCCCGTGCATCCTGCAAACTGCGATGAACTCGACCCAGCCGGGCTACACGTCCTGCATCATTCCGCGCGACGTCTACTCGGACAATGGGCGGGTCGTCCTGATGGAAAAAGGCACGAAGGTGCTCGGCCAATATCAGGGCGGCATCAACCAGGGTCAGAACCGCATCTTCGTCCTGTGGACACGCGCCGTCACGCCGCGCGGCGTCGCGGTGGATCTTGCGTCACCGGCATCGGACGCGCTCGGCCGCGCCGGCATGGCTGGCGCCGTCGATACGTTCTTCTGGGCGCGGTTCGGTGCCGCGCTGATGCTGTCGCTGGTCGATGATGCCTCCTCGATAGCGTCGTCGCACTTCGCCGGACAGGGGACGAACACCACGCAGGTGCCGTCCAGCACCGCCAGCGTGGCGCTGCAGAACACGATCAACATCAAGCCGGTGCTGAAGAAGAATCAGGGTGAGGAAGTCGGCATCTTCGTCGCGCAGGATTTCAATTTCTCCGACGTGTATAATCTCGAACTTCGCCGCTGATGTCGGGGCAGCGCCAGCTTCTCGAACATCATCTGGCGCCGGTGCGAGCGTTGATGGAGCCGGTCGATGTGACCGAGCTGGTCATCAATCGCCCCTATGAGGCGGGGGTCGAGCAGGGCGGCAAATGGACTTGGCACGAAGTGCCGGAAATGTCGTTCGACTGGCTGATGACGCTCGCACGGGCCGCAGCAGCCGCGACCAAACAGGACATCCGTTCCGACGCGCCGCTCGTCTCGACGGTGCTGCCGACCGGCGAACGGTGCCAATTCCTGATCCCGCCGGCGACCTTGGAGGGCATCGTGTCGGTAACGATGCGAAAACCTTCGGCGGTTACGCTCAGCCTCGATGACATGATCTCCGGCGGCGTCTTCGCGGACACCGCCGTCGCCGGCCGGACGGTCCCCGCCGTCGATCGCCGTCTGATGGAGATGCTCCAGGCGAAGGATTGGCGCGGCTTCCTCGAACTGGCGGTGGTTTCGCGCAAGAACATCCTCATCAGCGGTGCCACGGGGTCCGGCAAGACGACGATCTCGAAGGCGCTGATCCAGCTCATCCCCGATCACGAACGCCTGCTGACGATCGAGGACGCGCGCGAGCTGAGGGTGCCGCACCGCAACTGCGTGCATATGATCTATTCCAAGGACGATCAGGGCCAGGCGAAGATTGGTCCGAAACAGCTTCTCGAAAGCGCGCTGCGGATGCGGCCCGACCGCATCCTCCTGCAGGAGCTGCGCGACGGCACGGCGTTCTTCTATCTCCGCAACGTCAACTCCGGGCATCCCGGCTCGATCACGACGGTCCACGCCAATTCGGCCGAGGGCGCATTCGAGCAGCTCACGCTGCTGGTGAAGGAGTCGGAAGGGGGCCGCGATCTCGGCCGCGACGATATCCGCGGGATGCTCAAGAGCCTCATCGACGTCGTGCTGCAAGCCGAGAAAATCGACGGACGCTGGAGGGTAAAGGAGGTTTATTTTGATCCGTATACCGGGGAACAGCCCGGCAGCTAAGGCGGCCGTGGTCACGGCCGCCGTCTTGCCCGTAGCCGCGGTGTGGACGGCGATCGCGGTGCTGATCGCGCTCGGCGGACTGCATCAGATCACGATCCATACCAATTGGCGGGTGCTTCCCGAATGGCTCTTTTATTACCGGCACGCCCCGATCCTTCATGCCTGGCTGCTGCGGGGCTATTTCTTCGGCGGTCTGATCGTCGCCTTCGTGCTTCTGCTGCTCGTGTGGGACCGGCGCGGGAAATCGCAATATGGCGAGGCGCGGTTCGCAAACGAGCGCGAGATCGAGGCGGCCGGGCTGCGTGGCGGTAACGGCATCCTGCTCGGCAAGCTGCGGGGCCGGTTCCTCACGACGGGGCCGGAAGCGCATGTCATGCTCGAAGCACCGACCGGATCGGGGAAGGGCGTCGGCATCGTCATTCCCAATCTGCTCAACTGGCCCGGCTCGGTCGTCAATCTCGACATGAAGCGGGAAAACTTCGCCAAGACCGCCGGCTTTCGCGCCCGGCACGGGCAGCGGGTGCATCTGTTCGATCCGCTCGATCCCGATCGGGCCGCGTCGCGCTACAATCCCTTGGCCCATATCGACCGCGGCGACGACGTGCTGGTCATCGACGAATTGCAGAAGATCGCCGGAATGCTGTTCCCGCTGCCCGAACGCGGCGAAGCCTTTTGGGCGGAGGCGGCGCGGACCGCCTTCATCGGCGTGGGTGCCTACGTCGCCTCGACGCCCACCTTGCCGTTCACGATCGGGCAGCTCTACCGCGACATCACCGAAGGCGATCCGAAGACGCGCCTGCCGGCGCTGGTGGAGGCGCGCGTGGCGGCCGGCACGCCGCTTTCCGCGCCGTGCGTCACCGCGTTGACCGACTTCACCTCGGCATCCGACAACACCTTCTCTGGCATCAAGCAGACCGTCACGACCAAGCTCGGCCTGTGGCTGAACCCCCACGTCGATGCGGCGACGTCGGCGAGCGACTTCGATCTTCGGCGACTTCGGACGGAGCCGATGACGATCTATCTGGGAGCCTCGCCGAACAATATCGACCGGGTGGCGCCGCTCTACAATCTGATCTTCCAGCAACTCGTCGATTTGAACACCGACCCCACGATCGGCGAGTTCGATCCCGCCAGTCAGCATCGCGTGCTTGTGCTCCTCGACGAGTTCGCCCGGCTCGGCAAGGCTCCGGTGATCGTGTCGGCGATCTCCTATGTCCGCAGCTTCGGCCTGAACTTCCTGATCGTCGTCCAGACGCGCGCCCAGCTCAGGCGGCTCAATGGTGACGACGGTGCCGAGGAGCTTATCACCAACTGCGACGCCCAGGTCGTCTACACGCCGGGCAACCTCAAGGATGCCAAGGAGATTTCCGACCGTCTCGGCACGCATGGGTTGGCGGCGCGCTCGAAGAGCCGCGCCCTCGGCTGGTTTGCGCGGGCCAACAACAGCGTCTCGGAATCGCAGCAATCGCGTTCCTTGATGTTGCCGCAGGAGGTCGAGGTCATGCCGCTGACCGATGTCCTGATCTTCAAGCGCGGCATCCCGGCGGTCCGCGCGACGAAGATCCTCTACTACAAGATGGCGGAGTTCGCCGGGCGGCTGCTTCCCCCGCCCAAGATCGTCGCTGCAGGCGCCGAATCCCTGCCGCCCGTCGCATGGAACGACAAGGTGCCGGTCGCGGCGGGCGCGCAGGCCGCGCCGGCGATCACGCGGCAACTGACCGACGCGCAGCTCGACGGTCTGGAGGAGCTACCGGTCGATGCGCTGCAATTCGATCCCGACATCGATCCGTTCGCCGCGATCCAGCGCGGCGACGATCCCGAAGAGGCGACGCGGCGCTGGATGATGGCGACCATCAACGGCGGTGATGACGGACGGGTGATGGCGTGATCGGAGCGGAATGATGCCATCCCCCAAGCGCGAATATCTGGCCGTCCCCTACGAGCAGCGCGAGGCCGCGCGGGCCGCCGGCGCACGCTGGGACGCGACCGCGAAGTCCTGGTATGTCGGCAAGCGTGCGGACCGCGAGGCGCTGGCGCGCTGGGTGCCGAGCGCTGGCGAACCCGAGTTCAAGTCCCGCGAAGAGTTCATGGAAGCGATGCACGAGCACGGCTTGCTCGTGATCGGCGCGCATCCGATCGGCGACGGCAAATCGCATCGCGTCCCGGTGGACGGCGACAGAGGCGATGCGCGGGGGCGCTATTCGCGCCCCTCCGGCCAATACGCGCTCCACCTCGACGGACATCCCGCCGGCTTCCTCAAGAACTTTCGCAAGGGAACCTACGCAGCCTGGAAGAGCAGTGGATTCCGTCTGCCGCCCGAGGAAATGGCGGCGCTGCGTGCCGAAGTCGCGCAGCGGGAACAGGAACGTGCGGCCGAACGAGCGCAGGCGACAGAGGCCGCCGCGCTGCGGGTGCAGGAACAGGCTGCCATGCTGCGCCCAGCGACGTCAGCAACCGGCTATATGCGCCGCAAGGGCATAGCGCCGACGATCGGCGCCCTGACCGACCAGAGCGGCGTCACCACCTACCTTCCGGCGATCGACATTACGGGCAGGCAATGGACGATGCAGACGATCCGGCGCGATGGCTTCAAGCTGTTCGAGGAGGATAGCCGCAAGGAAGGCACCTTCCATATCGTCGGCGGCGATCTGGCCGCACTGGAGCACACGCCAAGGCTCGTCATGGCCGAAGGCTACGCTACGGCCGCCATCGTCGCCGAAGCGGCCTCACAGCCCGTCGTGGCGGCGTTCGACGCCGGCAACCTGCTGCCCGTTGCCGAAGCATTGCACGCTCGCTTCCCCGACAAGCTGATCCTGATCGCCGGCGACGACGATCGCGGCGTCGAGCTGAAGGAGGGCCATAATCCCGGACGCGACAAGGCGACCGCCGCAGCGGTCGTCGTCGAAGGACTTGCAGTCTTTCCGGAGTTCGCCCCCGGCGAAGTCGAAGCCGATCCGAAGCGGTTCACCGATTTCAACGATCTGGCGACGGCGAGCGTGCTCGGTCGCGATGCGGTCGCCGCACAGATTTCGGCGGCGATCGACCTGCTCGCGCGAAAACAGGCGGCAGCGGGCGGCGGCGACATAAAAGAGGAAATCGAGATGGCAAATATCGAGCACGACGACAGCGCCACGCCCCCCAGCGAACCACCGGGCGATCGCGATCGAATGATGGACGCCGCCGCCGACCAAGCGCCCAATCAGGTCGCCTTGTTCAGCGGCGAGGTAGGGCGCCTGACCGGCGGGGGAGAGGCATCGGCAAAGGCTAGGGCCGGACAGCAGTCGCCATCGCTCGACGCCGGCGACGTCCCACCCGCCATCACGGCACGATACCTCGTCGAAACATCGCGTTGGACCGGCCGACGCGGCTATTTCGAGAGTAGTAGCTCCCCTGATGCGGCGTTCCACGATCGCGGTGCCGCGCTGGTTTCGCAGAGCGAAAGTCCGGCGGTCATTGCCGACATGGTGGCGATCGCACAGCATCGCCGGTGGGAAACCCTGGAGGTTGCGGGTTCGGAAGCCTTCCGGCGCGAGGCGTGGCTTCGAGCGCGCGAGGCGGGCCTCGCCGTCAATGGCTATCGCCCAACCGAGCGGGAGGTGCAGGAAGCGGCACGCCGCTCGGGCCGCGTGGAGTCGCCCGCGAGCGATCGTCCCCCGGCTACACCGGCGGGTCGGTCCCTGGCCGGTGACGCCGAGCCGGCACCTCGCCAATATCTGTCGGTGCCGTTCGCCGACAAGGACGCAGCGCGCCAAGCGGGCGCCAAATGGGACGGGAAAGCCAAGTCCTGGTATTTCGATGGCCGTGACACCTCCGCCGTGGAACGCTGGGTGCCGAGCGAGAAACAGGCTCGGACGGAAAAGGTGATAGCCGCCGATCCGAACGCGCGGGCGCAGCTTCGCGCGATCGAGGCGGTCGTAGGGGCCACCCTCGCGGACAACCCGGAAGCGCGGCGCAGGGTGCTGGACGCGGGCCGTGAATCGCTAGCCGAGCGGGTTTCGCAGGACAAGACGGTGCTCTCTCCCCAGCTCCAGGCCGGCGAGAGGTTGCGCGACCCGGAGGGACCGAGCACGTCGTCGGTCAAATCCACTGAGCCGGCGCTGCCACAGCGGCGCCCGCCTGAACGAACGCGAGGTCGATGATCCGTCCTTTCCTCATCATGGCCCTTGCCGTCGGTGTCGGCACCGTGACGGCGTTGCCATCGCCCGCGCGCACGTCGGGCGGCCAGTCCCACGATCCGCGTCCGTTCTCCTGCCCGGTCGTGCGGGTCCATGACGGCGATACGTTCACCTGCGCGAGCGGCGCGCGTATCCGCCTCCAGGCGGTCGACGCGCCCGAAATAGGCGCGTGTCGCGGTCATGGCGGTCGGTGCGTGTCGGGCGACGGCTACGCCTCGCGCGATGCGCTGCGCCGATTGGCGCTGGGTCAGACCGCGCTTTGCCGCCCATCCGGTCGCTCCTACGATCGGATCGTGGCGTTGTGTTCGGTCGGCGCAGTCGACCTTTCCTGCGCGCAATTGCGGTCGGGCCAGGCCGTCGAGCGTTATGGTCGTCTGAGGTGTCGCTGAGCGGTGCCGATCGGCCTTCAAAGTTTGTCTGGACAAACTTCCGCTATAAGGCTCGCGGCATGAATGAGATGACCCGCCTGGCGCCCGCCGACACGTCCGACCTTTGGCCGGTGATCGAAAAGGGCCTTGCGCGCGATGGCGAGTTCGCCGTGCGCGACCATCTCGCTGCCGGGTTTCCGGTCTATTACAGCGAGTCCGACACGCCTGCCGGCCTCCTCGTCAAAGAGCATCCCGACGGTCGGCGTGAACTGGTCCGCCATAACCGGAAAGCGGACGAAGTTATTCGTTCGCTTTGACGAGACGCCGGCAGCTTTGAGTGTTTCCGAGCCGAACGACGCCGGCAAATCCACCCTCGCATAACGTACGCGAGCGCGTACGTTATGCGAGGGTGGATAAAGAACGGCTATGATTGGGACTTTCCGGTCATTCCAGTCGGGCAGCGCCAACGGCTACTTGTATTCGAACCAGATATTCCGCGTTCGTAGCGTCGTTGGCGAAATCTGACCAAGGCTGCCAATTGCTGTCTGGCAGCGATGCCATCGTGGCGCTTGCCGGCTAGATACTCGGGTGGCAGAAACTCATGCCGGCGCCACGGCGAAAAATGCTAAGTGGCGAAAGATGACCGATAAACGACTGTTCGTCACGTTCGACACGAATACCTACAGCAGGATCGCCGATCCGCAGCCGCGCAAGCTGCTCCAGAAGTGGTGGCCAATGACGCGCGACCGGTGGAGGTCCAAGAAGCAGCGGATCGCCTGGATGTATCTCAATCGTTGCATTCGGAAGGGCCGGATCGTTGCGGGAATACCAGAAGCACTGCTTGCGACCGAGGCGCTGGAGAAAGTCAGCCGGGTCCAACTTCTCCTGGCTGTCGGGACTCGCGCGCCGCGACCGAGCATCCCGCAGGGCCGCATTGACCTCATCGGAAAGGCGATCATGATCGGCTTCAAGGTCATGGGAATGCCCCGCATAGGCCATCCGCCGCTCTACACTCCCACCGACGCGGAAAAGGCGCAGGATCTGCGCTACAACCTCGGAGAGCGGATCGATCGATCCCATGCTTTCGGTCGCCATTTCAACGACTATGCACACAACGCCGTGCGTGACCTTGGCGAGGTGCTGGCGAAGGCACATGGTCTAACCAGCGCATCGGCTGAATTTTCAACTCAGTTTAGTGGGGAGACGCCTGAGCGATATCTTTGGCGCGAAGGTCTGGCTGCTGAGGAGGCGACACCAAAAACGTACAAAACGGCAAAAGAATTCCAGGCCGCCCTTCGGCATCTCCTCGCCGACTGGACGGACTTCGATGTCGCCGCCGCGCACTACGGTTACGGTTACGACTATTTGTGCACGGAGGACTTAGGGAATCAGTCGTCGAACTCGATCTTTGGGCCGCAGCACCAAACCGTCGCCTTTGGCGTCACCGTAGTGACCGCCCTCGAGTTGATGAAGCTGGCGCTGAACCAGTTCGGCATCCCCCTTAAAATATGGCCTCAGCCAGATGTCCCCCCAAACTGATCCTGCAGTCGCTGATGGTCAAGAATGACGTTTGTAGCGTCCCCGCTTTTCGAAAAAGCCATCCATTCGGGACTGCAGAACTAATAATTAACCCAATGCCCTGATTGCCTGGCTTCGGCTATGGTAAGGCAGCGCGATATTAAAGTGCATCGAGATTGAAATTCGCTGTGAAATAATCGGTAATGACTTTCAGATGCGATTCCGGGATGCCCAGGTCTCTTGTCATCCTGTTCGCGACCGGGGCCGGGTTGGGATCGACTATCGTAATCTTCGGAATGGTCGCGCGGCGCGAAAAGGCGCGGTGAAAAAGCTTGTCGCTCTGGATATCGGTCTCGGGAAAAGAATATCCGATAATCACTATTTCATCCGCCGCCGCGAGCGCGTCCTCCGCTCGTGACCAAAGTGTTTTGAACAGGTCTCCGAAGAAGTCGTAGCTCTTGTTCTTCACCGGAGGAATGATGAGCGGCATCGAAGGAAGACCCGCATCCGGGGCATTGCCTGCCTTCGTCCAGGGGAAGTTGGGTGTGAGGCCTACGATGGTATATCCGTCAGGCGGCGCTCGTCCGGGGAAATCCAAATTGGGCGGGTAATAGCCGTAGGCCCAAGGCTGATAGCCCGGCATGTACCGACCCTTGAAACAGGCATAAGGCTCGGATGCTCGCTCGAAAATGCCGAAGGCGCTCGGGTCGAGGTCTTGGCCCGACACGATCGCGCCATGCCCATCGGTCACTGAATAGGCGGTCAGCCAATTTGTCGAGCCATGCAATTTCAGCAGCAGATTTCCTGTCTTGTTGTCCTTGTCCGTTGTCACCGGCGGGTGCCATCCGTCGTTGAACATCGCCTTTGGCGTAATGCCATAACCCCAATCTGGTCGCCATGTCGTCCGTTCTGCAAGAGCCCGGTCGAGGAGTGTGTCCCAATTGAAGGTGATGAGCACATCATCGGAATTTAAGCCATCAACTAGCTTCATATGCGCCTGGGACGGCGGGCCGTTCTGGATGTCATTAATGACCGCGGCAAACAGGAACAGCAGCTCGTTGAATGCCTTGTACGGCGTCATCGCGGCGACCAAGCCATCGCTCTTGAGTTGCGTATCGCGCGCGGCCTCGATCTGTGAATGGAGGTCCTCGATGTCGATGCCTGAACGGAGGTAGTCGAATGCGCTTCCCCGCCCCATGCCCAAATCATCTTCCAAAAAGACGATGATGGAGCCGATCAGCACCCAGAGATTTGTCGAAAGATCGAGCTTATCGAATGTGTCGAAAAAGTCGCGCGCGATCGGCATACGCTGACCCGTGGGGCTTTGATCGTAGCTTTTCGAGGCCCCCGCTCCGAGCAAAATAACTCGCATTTGCATTTGCTCCATCCAGGTCCAGCACATCAGATTAACAGGCGAGGAGCGATGATCCAACCGGACCGGCCGCCGAAACGAAGCGCGACGCCATGCCGCATCGGCAAATGGAGGCTGAGGCTTTTTTGGAAACGGCGGCTTTTGGCAGTGCCAGCCAGTTGAGCGAATGGTTGATATTGGGGCTTCGCCGACCGTCAGCTTCGATCATTCATAGAGGCAGCTTTCGTCGGAGTCGGACGTTCATTGAGGCGGATGTGAGCGACCGGCTCTGGTCGTTTCCTGCCACAAGCGTCTCGCTAGCCTTCTAGCGCTCGCGATCTTTTTTGGCAGTGCTGGGAGGCGTCAGAGACGCGCGAACATGCCCGTCCATATTGCGGTGTTCCTCCCCGGATGACCGCGCTCGCTTGCCCTCGTTGACAATCGCGTGAGCCTGCTCACGATCGCGAACGAGCGGTTGGGGCATCGACGACACGAAGGCTCGGGTCCGCCGCGCCAGCGCGAGATCCTCAGGTGCATTGCTCTGCTCAAGCAGCTCCGCCGCCCTCGCATAGCCTTTACGAACTTCGGCTTGCCGGACGACGGTCTGCACTTCCCAGGGCCGTGGCGCTGGCGGGTTCTCCCGCGCCATCGCTGCGGCTGTCGTGCGCCCGGCCTGAATGACGTTCGGGAGGGAACTGGTCGCGTCGGCGCGTTCGCGCGTCTTCCTGACACTGGTGCGCTCCGCTTTCTGCACGATGCCGCGCGCCCTGCGGGGCGTCGCCTCGGCGTCAATCCCACGCGCGCGCAGCTCGCGCGCGAACGCCTCGCGCCAATTGGCGAGATCTGCCTTGCGAGGGTTGAAGCGCACGCCCCCCTCTCCCCGCGCGGCGATCGTCAGATGGACGTGCGGATGCTCTTCATCGACATGGAGCGCCATCGCGTGCGGAAATTGCTCAAGCTCGACGCGGGCGAAGGCCCGGACCGATCGGTAAACGCCGTCCGGGTCTGTGCCTGGCGGCATCGAAAACACCATAGACACCGAAGTCAGCGGCTCGCGGCGACGCGAAACCGCCTCCTCGTCCTCCGTCCATTCACGGGCAAGCTCGCGCAGCTCCGCGACGTTTTCGATCGTCCGGCCGTCACTAGTCTCGACATCGAGCTTGCCGTGCCGACCGATGTATTCGAGGTGCGCCGCTGTATGCGAGCCGCCCCGTTGGCGGCCGGACACCTTCACCATCACCTCCGGCGCGAACCGGGTGATGCGATCGAGCCGCTGCCTGGCTGCGGCGCTTCTCACCGAATTGTCGGAAGGCGGCCGAGTGGCGGTGCCGCGCTGCGCCTGCGACACCATCGCCGCGGCCACGGCAGCGCCGCCGCTGTCTTTGCGGCCCTTAGCCGCCACCGGCCGCCAGATGTCGTCCAGAAAGCTGAGGTCGGGGTCGCTCACGGTTCGGCGCGCCAATAAGCAAGGTCGCCGTGCAACGCCGCGCCGATCGCGGCGATCTGCTCTTCCAACGTCACCCGCATCGCATCCACCCGTGCCGCTTCCCGCGCAACGTCGAGGCGGCTGTCCTGCATGTTGGCTGCGTGGAGCGCGTGAACCGCCTGGTTCACGTTGCGTCCGATCGCGCGCAATTCACGGCGAATGTCGACCAGCGTCTGCCGTGTATCGTGCGGCGGGGGCGCGGCGCGGAGCCGCGACCTGACGACCGAAGCGATCCAGTCGGTGCGCTTGACGCCGCGTTCGGCGGCGGCGGCGTCGAGCTGTGCAAGCTCGTCGTCGTCCAGACGCAGCTCGATCCGATGCTTCCCGCGTGATCGCGTCGCGGCGGAAGCCGGTGCCGATCCGCCTCCGTCTCCGTCTCCGCCACTGACGCGCTCGATCAGCGTGCGGAGCGCGTGCGACCGACCGCCCGCGCTGGCCGCAACCGCATCGAAGCGGGCGGCCAATTCATCGGACAAGCGAAGCGTGAAAAGCGCCATTGGCGCCGAACGTAATACAAAACCGGCTGTAAGCCTATCCTGCCATCATACCACACTAAGTAAAAAGGGTTTGCCCGGACAAACTGTGACGCGAACGATCCTATGCGGGGCGGATTGCGCTCGCACTGATCGCTTCGGGTTCGTTCTGGCCCTCGAACAACACGCTTACGGTGTCCGCAAAAACAAGCCGCCCGCGCCGTCCTGCGACTTCGACGAAGAACGAGGGCGCACCCCGCTCATCTCGCAACGTCCGCTTAGAAGGTGGCCGCTTGGTCGACCCCCCGGCTTCATCCCCACCCTCGACGGCACCCTTACCCGGAGTTTGCCCGGACAAACTTTCCGACGCTGGCGTGGGAGGTGGTGGAGCCGATGCCTTCTCCTTCACCGCACTGGCGAGCGCGACCGCTTCGGCTTTGGTGATTGGATCGGCGCCGCGAAGGCTGACGAACTCCTCCACGAAAGCAGCGTCGATCTTCCACGCCTGATGCAGCTCGTAAACCGTGCGGATCGCCGATGTCGCGGCAAGATCGGCGAGGAGCGACGGCATCGAAGCCACCGCAGCGTACATCGAGATCATCGCCTTGGGTCGTCCGAGCCGCTTGGCGATCTCGGCCTGCTTCATGCCCGACTTCATCAACTTCGCCACGGCGGCGGCAAGCTCGCCGGCGGTAAGATCGACGCGCTGGTCGTTCTCCACGACCTGCTGGACCAGATCGTCCGCTTCCTCGCCGACCTCGGCAACGATGGCAGGGATCGTCGTCTTGCCGGCGAGCGCGGAGGCGCGAAAACGACGATCGCCGAACCGGATAAGGTAACGCTGTTCGCCTTCGACCTGCCGGACGACGATCGGCTGCAGAACGCCGTGCGCCTTGATGGACTCGGCCATCTCCGCCAGCTCGTCGTCAGAGAACGACCGGCGCGGGTTGTTCGGATCGCTGCTGATCCGATCGAGCGGGAGTTCGATGACCTGACGCGACGTGCTTTGCGTGTCGAGCGACAGCGACACCGTGTCGAGCAGGTTTTCAAAGCGCGATGCCATCATGCCGTCTCCTTCGCGGTCTCGGCGACCACCCGGTCGCGCACCGCGCTCAATATCTTCCGCATTTCCGCACCGGCCACGGTCGCGCCCGACGATTTGATCGACCATACGGGCTTGCGGTCACTCATCGCCTGCTCATAGCCGTCGCGAGCGGTGATGACGCCGGGAAACATCATCTTCGTGCCGATCTTGGCGACCAAGGCTTCCAGATTGCCGCGCTCACGAGGCGAATGGCTGTTGAAACGCGACGCCACCAGACCGAGAAAGTTGATCTTGCGACCGCCCCTGCCCTTCTCCTGCACCGCAAGGATCGATTGCAGAACCTCGCCGACGCCCTCGATCGCGAAATCCTTCAGTTCGATCGGCGACAGCAGAAAATCGCAAACGGCCATCGCCGCGAAATTGCGCGCGCCCCAATTTGGCGGCGTGTCGATGACGCAATAATCGAAGTGGGAATCGAACGCCTTGAAGTTCTTCAACATGGCGGTGACTTGGGAAAGCTCGATCGAATGCAGGCGGGCGTCTCGGGGCAGGACGGTGATGCCCTCGGCACCCTCGATGTTCATGTCGGCTTTCGTCTGGAACAGATCGGCGGCGGCGAACGCTTTGCGTTCGCCCGACAGGACGGACGAACCATTCCCCTGCCCGTCCAGATCGACGAACAACACCCGCGCGTTACCCTCGGCCAGAAACCAGGCGAGGTGAACGGCCAGCATGGTCTTGCCGACGCCCCCTTTCTGATTGTTGATGACGATCGTTTGCATCCGCGTCTCCGAGCGCTCGCGCGCTATGTCCAGTCTTCCGAGGCAAGTCCGCGCACCCGCGTGAACTCGCCCAGATTTCCCGTGATGATTGCCAGGCCGCGACTGCGCGCATGTCCGGCGATCAGCAAGTCGTAGCCGCCAATCACCTCCCCTGCCCGCTCCAGCTCGGCCTTGATATCGGCGGCGTGCGCCGCCGCTTCGGCGTCGAACACGACGACCTCGATCCGCGATGCGAAATCCTCGACCGCCCGCCGATTATCGATCGGCTTGGCGGACTTTGCGGCACCGTGAAGCAGCTCCATCAAGACGATCGTCGAGATCGCCAGTCTCTCGGCCTCGTCGTTGAACCGCTCGCGTAGATGGGCTGGACGATCACGCAGGACTCGGATGCACAGGTTCGTGTCGAGCATATAGCGAAGGCTCATCGCGAACGCTGTCCGGGGCAGGGCGGAATGGCCGCCGTCACAGCGCGTCGCGCTCCGCCTGCGGTGCCTGATCGCGATCACCGAGATCGACGCCATCGGCTGCGAAAAAGTCATCCCACATTGCATTGGCGGGCGAAATTACGCGCGTGTGTCCGATCCTGCGGATACCGACGTCGCGTATCTCGGGCGGAAACTCCATAGCTTTCGGCAAGCGCACCGCTTGCGAGCGGTTCGATTGAAACACACGGCCCGTCGCCATTGCACATCTCCTCGCCGACAAGTTATCGCAAGTATGGGATATGTCAAATGGATATGCCATAAGTTTGCCCGGACAAACTTCTAGGACTAACAAAACGCCGCCGCCCACGAAGGGCGGCGGCGAGATTTTTGGGGCAGGGAACGAGACGGGGAGTAGAGCCGCCACCCCGGCAGGGCAGCGGCTCCTGCTCGATCACTCGGCGGCGATCATATGCACCTCGTCATCATTGTCTGCCTCCGGGAGGTAGGCAACCGCGTCGTCCACGATCTCCACCGCCGCGCCCTGCACGTCGGGCGTGACAAGCGACGGGGGAAGCCAGCCGGTGCCGGTGATGCGATCGTTACAGGCGACGGCAAGCTCGGGCTTCTTCAACTTGGCGCAATTCTCGGCGGCGGATGGTCCGCGCGCTTCGGTTAGCGCCGCCAGCGCGGTCTTGCGGGTCAGCCGGTCGTAGAACTCGATGCCGCCTTCCCAATGCTGGCGCATGTCGAGCGCGACGGCGCGGGCAATACGGTCCGCCGACCGCAATCGCTCTCCTTCCGCGAACTTACGGTGAGTCGCGTCGATCAGCGCCCCCGTGCAAGCCGCCAGCAACTGGTCCACGTCGCGCGTGTCGAGGGTCAGCAACCAACCCAACCGCTCGTCGGGCTGGCGCGGCATGGCCTCAATCAGGTCCGCCACATGCTCGAACGGCGAACCGATCTGCCTCGTGGAAATGTCGAAGCTCGAAACCGGCGACTGGATGCTGCCGCCGCGAAGCTGGACCGCGTGGGGGGAGGGGATGCCGCTACCGAGCGCGAGGGGCAACAGGGCGTCGAGCAGCACGGCGAAGGCAACGCTCTGGTTGGCCGCGACCTCGGATTGCAGGGCGGCGGTGCGAACCCGCGACAAATCCTCGACCATGCGCGCGTCGTAGAGCGGACGGGGGAGGGGAGTGCCTTTCTCGTCCCTCGCGACGGCACGGAGAGCCTTTCGGCTGTAGTAAGTCCGATTGACCGCGCCCTGATGGTCGATGGTGAGCAGGACAAGCCCGCCCGCCTTCACCTCATCGGAGAACGACCGCTCGACCGTGCCGATGCCGTCGATCGCTTCATCCAGCGCGACAACCTCGTCGTCATGCTCGGCGTCGTCACCGATCTCGGCGACCACCGCATCCCGCTCGGCCCGATACTCCGCCAGCTTGCTCTCATCCTCCGGCGACAGGGTGCGGCGCTCGGCATCCGGGTAGAGGCGATGCCATTTGTAGCTGTCGTAAGGGGTGGTTTCGCAGGGCAGCACCTCGCCCCATCCCTCTGCCTCGACCTCCGCCGCCAGCCGGTCCAGCTTCTCGTCGGCAAGCTGCTGGACAAGTGCTGGGTCATCCGCATAGCCCTCGCCCTCCTTGGCGAACAGGTCGCCGGTCAGGGTGCCGCCCGCCGCCTGATAGTCGTCCATGCCGACGAAGCGGAACAGCCGGTGTCCGGTCGTCACCTTGGCTTCGGTCAACAGGCTGCGGACCTCGTGCGCCGACCGCGCGCGCCGCAACACCCGCTCCTGCCGCTTGTGGTCGTCGGTCAGCGTGAACGCCTGCGCCGTGGACAGATCGATCTTGTCCGCCGCCAGCGCATTGATGACCTTGGGGCTGACCAAGGCGAGCGCCAGCATCTTGCGGATTTCGCGTGGGTCGTAGCCGTAGCGATGGGCGATAGCGGCATCGTCATGGCCGTCCGCCGCCAGCGACGCGAAGGCCCGAATGGCATCGGCGGGGTGCATGGCGACCCGCTGCGCGTTCTCCGCATAACTGACACCGGTTGCATCTTCGGCATCCCGAACCTCGCACGGGATTTCGATATCGCGCTCCCACGTCCCGGCCCGGACCAACTGGACGATGGCCCGACGACGACGCTCGCCCGCGATGACCTCGAACTTGCCATCCTGGCGCGGTGCGACGGTGATATTCTGGATCAGGCCATCGGCGGCAAGGCTCATCGCCAATGCCATAACGTCGGCCTTCACCTTGCGCGCGTTCCGGGGGGAGGCGACGAGCTTGGACCACAGGATATGCTGAATGTTCATCTGACTTTCCTTTCTCAATCGACCGCAGGGCGATGGCCCCGCCATCAACCCTGCCTTCGTGGCGAACAGCCGGGGGCGAGGGGGGCAGCGAGAATCCGCCGGGGTGGTGCGGGCGCACCGAGCGCAGCGAGGGAGCCACGGCCCGGCTGATTGTCGTTGCCGGGGAGAGGGGGCGGCGCGCCCCTTTCCCCGACCAGGCGAACGGATCCCGCCGGCAATGCCGGCGTCATCATCGCGGGCGACAGCCTGCGCGCGCGAGCGATCGTCACCCGGATGGGACAAGACGCCTGCGGCGGCTTGGTCGCAGCGCAGCGGAGATAGAGCGGGGTCCGGTCAGGGCGTGCATTCCGGCAGCGTCCCGATCTCGTAGCCATTCAGCAGGACGCAATCGGCTGCCTAATTGTGGTCGGATACCGCGCTTGCGGACCGGGACAAGCCCGCGACGGTCAGGCCTGCCGTGGCTTGGTCCAGCCACTCGTCGATTGCTGCGCGCAAAGTGTCGCTGATCGTAACGAACGAACGCCGGCCGTCGTCGGTATCGTCGACCTTGGCGATCAGGGCGTCATCAACTAGCAGTTCGACATAGCGCAACGCCGTCGTCGATGCCACGCCGCTGGCGAGGCACAAGCCCGAGACATCGACCCGCCGCCCCTCATGCTCGGCGATGTAGAGATCGAGTATCATGTCCCAACTCGGCTCGCCGAAGCGGATGGTCCTGAACATCTTCGATCGACGTCGCCGACCCGAAAGTATCCATTTGGCGAGAGCCAACCTGCGGGCGGCAGGATCGTCGGCAAGCAGGGTTGCCTGAAGGATTACCATTTCGACAAGGGCGCGTGGCAAGCGCACATTGAGGTCGATCAGGTCGGTCTCGAGACGATCCACCGTGACTTACCCGCCGACTTGAAGCCAAGCGAACCGATCGTCGGTAATGCTGCCGACCAAAACCTCGTCGTCAATAGGCAGGGTGTCGGTCACGCCAAAGGGTCCCGCTGCCTTGTCACCGTAGACTCCACCGACGGTTCAGCGCGCTATCTATCGAGACGGGGCCCGATCCGCCGACGCAAAGCGAGACCAAGCCGGCAACATAAAGCAAATCGGTCTCGTAACCAGGCTGTCCAAAATGCGCGCCGGCCATGTCGAACGACAGGAGCTTGATCGAACTGAACCCATTGGGAAGATGTACGGTAAAGATCGCGACGATCAGCACAACGATCATCGGTATTGCGATCAAAGGCAGAAAAGCGCCGACCAGCACCATGAGACCGCCCGCCAATTCGATTAGGATGGTCGCGTATCCGAGCAGGTCCGGAAACGGTAGCCCCATCGCGGATAAGATGTCCGCAAAATGCGAGGGCTCATGGACAACCTTGGCATAGCCATGCTGCATAAAGCCGAAGCCGATAATCATTCGAAGCGGAACTGCGTACCAAGACGCAGGCGCTGCAACGGGAGAAACGAGCAGCCGGAAAACTGCTTCCAAGGATTTCATATCATGCTAACCGGTGATTTGACCGGTCGACAAGCATGGCTTTGAGCCTCTACGTCGACAAGTTCGATCGTGGCGTTCGAGGCGTTCGAGGCGCCCCTCGGGGCTGGCGTGGCTTCAAGGTAGTTTGCGTCCAAGGCACTCTCTTCCGGACGGGGGGAACAATCTTCATCGATACGCTCCTGTACAGTATCGTTGATTCGTTCGAAATGGCAAGCGGGACGTGCACCTGATCGTGTTTGTACCGATGGCGATCCAGCGGACTCTGCTCGGTCACGACAGACGTGGAAGACCGACGATCAGGACGATCAGCAGGCCGACGTTTACAGGCTGACACGTGCGGGCCACTTCCTGTATCGCAACCGCGTGTTTTGGAGCGGACCGGGTCCGGCTTGTGCCGGCCCTTTCCTGACACAATACTGTACTTATCCGTATCGCTGATTCCGCGCTCGCGGATATGCACCGGGAAGAAGGCGTGCCATGGTCGACGGCTATCAGGATAAACGGGTCGAGCGTTCGAAACGATTGGTTCTCGAAGAGACCTACCGCCAGCTAACGTTGGGCGGACTGAACGGTGTCAGCCTCGACGAAGTGTCGAAGAAGTCCGGGGTCGCCAAAACCACGATCTACAGGCACTGGCCAACACGATCGGCGTTGCTGATGGACGCCTGCTCGCGCCTGGGTGGCACCCCGCCTGCACCGGATCGCGGGTCCCTCCATGCCGACCTCATGGTGCTTGCCGGCGGAATCGCCAAGGAACTTCCCACGGCACCATGGACCGGTGTGTTGCCATCCATTCTCGATGCTGCGGAACGCGATCCCGATATTTCCGCGATGCAGCAATCGATGCATCAGGGCCACATGTCGCCTTTTTTCGCGGCTGTGGAGGCGGCGAAGGAGCGGGGCGAGATCAAGCCGGAGGTCCTTGCGGACGACCTGATCTCGATAACGGTAGGCCCGCTCTTCTATCGACGGTGGTTCTCGAAGGCGCCGATCGACGATGCATTCGTGAAGACGATTGTCGACGCAGCAGCTCGATCGGCCGGCGTTCGGTCGGGATCATAGGGCCGACGCCTTCCCGTCCCTCTGACGCGTACATGCTCGCCGCGAAGTTGGCTCCCGGCTGTCACTATTCCGGCGCCCGTCCTTGAAAGACGCGCTACGCAACCGTATTGTGTCGTATCCGTGATCGTCCATCTCGTTGTGGGTCACCATCCGTGCTGGTTTCATCCAGTCGAACACGGAAGCTGCCGATCGGATAGTCGGCTCATCTAGTCGGGCGCTTCGTCCGGCAAACCGGTTCGGAGACGTCGTAATGAAGGCAGCCGTTCTCAAGGAATATGGCGGTCCAGAGGCGTTGGATGTTATCGACCTGCCCGACCCGGAGGCCGGTGGCGGGCAGGTCATCGTTCGGCAGCATGCGACCACGTTCAATCCGATCGACATGAAGCTCGCGTCGGGCGCGCAGAAGGCGGGAAAGCCGCTCACGTTCCCATTCGTTCCCGGCGGCGATGTGGCGGGCGTCGTCGAGGCGATCGGTGCAGACGTCGATGATCTTCGCGTCGGTGATGAAGTATTCGGGTATTCAGCGTCGGGTGGCGCATATGCCGAATTGATTGCGATCTCTGCAGACGCGGTCGCCCATAAGCCCTTGAGTATCCCGTTCATCGATGCAGCGGCGTTGGCCTTGGTCGGACAGACCGCCTCGCAGGCCCTGGAAGCGACCGGGTTAGCTGCCGGCGACACGCTGGTCATCATCGGGGCCGGTGGACCGGTCGGTTCGGCGACCGTACAGATCGCCAGCGGCATGGGAATCAAGGTCATCGGCGTCGCGGGCAATCGCGATACCGAACGGCTCCGCGCGATCGGCGCGTCCAAGACGCTCGAGCGCGGTTACGCTCCGGAGCAGGCTCCGACCGGCGCTGATGCAGTGATCGACACGGTCGGCGGCGAAGGCCAGATCGGTGCGCTTGCCATGCTGCGCGAGGGCGGCACGCTGGTTGCGCTCAATCAGCCTCCTTCTCAGGAGGAAGCGGAACGACGCCGCGTAAGGGCTGTCCTTGTTCTGACCAAAACATCGAGGGCGAGCCTGGACCAGCTTCGCGAGCGTATGGAAGCGGGAACCTTACGGCCGTTCGTAGCGCAGCGTTACCGATTGGCCGACGCCGCTGCCTTGTGGCGCCACGCGCTGGATCGCACTAGCTCGGGCAAGCGCGTCCTCGAGATGATCCGCGATTGATGAGTGGATGTCGACGATATGAGGGATGTCGTCCACGTTCCCGATGCCGGCCCGATCGGCTCGGCCAACGATTGATGCGAGCGGCGCGAGGCCTACAGGCCGAGAGCGACAAGGAACGCCTCGGTTTCCCGCTCCATGCGCTTTCGATCATAATCGACGAGGCCCGTCCGGATCATGCCTTGGCCGTAGGTCGCGACGATCGCAGCGGTAACGGCGGCGTCGATGGTCGCCGGAAGAATGCCATTCTCCTGGTCCCGCTCGATAAGCTCGATGAGAGTGTTCCTGAATCGATCCTGCCCTTTTTCGACGATCGCCCGCATGTCCGGATCATCGAGAACGTCCGGCGTGACCATGCCGGCCATCATGCACAAGCGCGAGGGCGTGGCCGGATCGTCGAGCCCGTCGAAGGCAACACGGTACATGGCGCGCAGTCCGGCTCCCGTCGTCGGCGCGGCGACAAGCGCGTCGAGACGTTTCGCGACCTCCACCTTACCATATCGGCGCAAGCTTTCGAGGAAGAGGTGCTTCTTGCTTTTGAGGGTGTTGTAGAAAGATCCGGCCCCGACGCCGGTCGCACGCAGCAGGTCCTGCAGAGACGTGCCCGCATAGCCGCCCTTCCAGAATTCCCGCATCGCGGCGTCCAGCGCCCGATCGAGATCGAACGAAATCGCGCGTCCCATGGCCTGTGCCTATCCTATTTGTGGCAACCGGTAAAGAATCTGGTTGACCCTCGCTGCCGAGTTTCTATTTGTGACGTCCACTACAAATAGCAAGGTTGACGGACATGAGTAAGCTCACTGACAAAATCGCGCTGGTCAGCGGTGGGACGACCGGGATTGGCGCCGCGGCCGCCAAGCTGTTCCGCGACGAAGGCGCTACGGTGGTGGTCACCGGCTCCAATCCGTCGACGCTGGAAACCGCACGGCGCGATCTGGAAGGCATCGAGGTGGTCGCATCCGACGCGGCCAATCTGGACGCGATCCAAGCGCTCGTCGGTCGCGTGAAGGACGCGCACGGCAGGATCGACCTGCTCTTCATTAACGCCGGCGTCGGCGCGATGGGACCCGCCGACGAGATCACCGAAGCGGATTACGACCGCATGTTCGCGGTCAACACCAAGGGTGCATTCTTCCTCGCCCGGGAGACGGCACGCGTCATGCCCGACGGTGGCGCGATCGTGCTGCTGTCGTCGATTTCGGGTGCGATGGGCCTTGCCGGACAGTCGGCATATTCGGCGACCAAGGCGGCGCTCAGTTCGTTCGGCCGCACACTCGCCGGCGAGCTCGCGTCACGCAACATCCGCGTCAATTCGATCAGCCCCGGGCCGGTCATCACGCCAATGTGGAGCAAGATCACCGGGCTGGAAGGCGAGCAACTCGCTGAGATGCAGAAAAGCGTGGGTGCGGTCGTGCCGCTCGGTCGTCCCGGGCAGCCGGAAGAGATCGCAGCGGCGGCGCTGTTCCTGGGGTCGAGCGACGCCTCGTACATCACCGGCGTGGATCTCCCTGTCGACGGCGGTTGGCTGGAACTCGGCCGTCCCATGCACTGAGTATCCGGTCGGATCGGTCCCGTTTTGCTGGGACTGGTCCGCAACCTCGCAACGAAGGAGCTACCGTGATGCAAAATGATAAACCTGTCGCGATGATCGTCGGTGCCGGCGCCGGCCTCTCCGCGATGCTCGCGCGCAAGCTCGCCGGGACCGGCTATGCGGTGGTTCTGGCCGCCCGCGACCCTGGCAAGCTCAAGCCGCTAGCCGAAGAGACAGGAGGCCTCGCGATCGGTTGCGATGCGACCTCTGCGGATGACGTCGCCCGGCTGTTTGCGGAGGCGGAAGCCAGGCTCGGCGTGCCGGCTGTCGTGATCTTCAATGCCGCTGCCCGCGTCATGGGTCCGCTCGCCGAACTCGAACCCGAGACGGTCCAGCAGGTGATCGTCGCGAGCGCGATGGGAGGGTTCCTCACCGGGCAGGCCGCCGCGCGCGCGATGGCGCCGCGCGGGAGCGGCACCATCCTTTTCACCGGCGCTTCCGCGAGCTTCAAGGGCTATCCGAACTCGGCACCGTTTGCGATGGCGAAGTTTGCATTGCGCGGTCTCGCGCAGAGCATGGCGCGCGAACTCGGTCCACAAGGCATCCACGTCGCCCATGTGATGATCGACGGCGCGATCCGCAGCGCTGCCCGACCGGAGCCCAGCGACAAGCCGGATTCAATGCTCGACTCGGCCGCGATCGCCGAGGCGTACCTGCACCTGATCGCGCAGCCGCGCAGCGCCTGGACCTTCGAACTCGATCTCCGGCCCTGGATCGAACGCTTCTGATCTCCGTCGTTCGCCTGCACCAAGCGGGCGCGATGACGGACGCGCGACATCGTGCTCCGTCCGCTCTACCTCCGTGAAGGGATCGTTCGCGATGTCTGCCCCTACTGGCTCTAATCCTCCGTGCGATGGACTTCCACCGTCGGCCGGTAGCCCGGCGGAGCCGCAGGCCGCATGGTCGGCCGTTTTCTCGCTGTCGCTAAGCGTCTTCGGTCTGGCGACCGCCGAGTTTCTGCCGGCAAGCCTGCTCACGCCGATCGCGAACGACCTGGCCGTCTCGATCGGTGCCGCCGGCCAAGCAGTGACGATCACAGCCGTGATCGCGGCAATTGCTGGTCCGGCCTTGGTGCTGGGTGCCGCCCGATACGACCGTCGCTCGATCGTCTGGGCGGTGTCGATACTGATCGTCGTGTCCGATCTGATCGCCGCGTTTGCACCGGACCTCACCGTTTTTCTGGTCGGACGCGTTGCACTCGGTATCGCGCTCGCCGGGATCGGCTCATTGGCGGCAGCGCTGTGCATGCGCCTCGTCCCGCCCGCGTTCTTCTCGCGGGCAATGGCGATGATCTTCACCGGCATGACTGTAGCGACGATCTTCGCGCCACCTTTCGGCGTCTATATCGGCCGTATTCTGGGATGGCGCGCCGTTTTCGTTATCGCCGCAGCTATCGGCGTTCTTGCCGTCGTGGCGCAGCTATTCACCTTACCGCGGATGGCACCGACGTCGTCCGGCGACCGCGACATGTTCTCGCGGCTGATGCGCCGTCCGGGCGTCCTCCCGGCGCTCGGCGCCGGAATGCTCATCATCGCCGGTCATTCTGCTGGCTTCACCTACATCCGGCCTTTCCTTGAAACGGTCCCCCAGCTTGGTGCTGATGCCATTTCCCTCATGTTCCTGACCTTCGGCGTTGGCGGCTTCGCGGGCAATCTGCTGGCCGGGCTTCTCGCTGAACGAAGCGCGCGCCTCTCGACCGGGCTCGCAGCGCTCATCATCGTCGGCGCGACGGCGGTCCTGCTAGCGATCGGCGCATCGCACACCGTTGTCTTCGTGGTCGTCGCATTATGGGGGCTGGGCTTCGGGATCACGCCGATCAGTGTTCAGACGCTGACGGTACAAGCCGCTCCCGATCTTGCGGAGGGCGTCGGTGCGCTCACGATGTCCGCGTTCCAGCTGGCGATCGCCATTGGGGCAGTTACCGGCGGTGCGTTGGTCGGCCCATTGGGTCCGAGGGGGGCAATCGGCTCCTGCACGGCTGCAGCGGCCATGGGCGGCCTTCTGTTGCTCGGAGTCTCGCGCCGCAATGCGGGTCGCAAGGTGGGCACAGGGTAGGAAAAACCCCGAGAGAAACGAACAGGTGCGCTCGGCGCCGCGAGTGGTGACCGGTCTTCGACGGTTCTAGGTTGCCTTGAACGAGCTTTTAGGGGCGTTGCCGCATCAATGTTCGGGCGGGCGCGCTTGGTGGGCTACATCGATGTCATCCGGAAATGGCACGCAGTGGCGTGGCCAGAGAAATGATTTGAGAAGGATGGTCGAAGGCATGGTCGAGCGCGCGAAAATAGACGTTTTCGAGACGGTCCTGACGCCCGATCCATCGCGAACGGTCGTTCGGCCTTTCGAGCCTGGCTATCCGACCAGTTTCGATCATGGCCCCACCAGAACCGCCGAAACGATCGACCTTATCCTTGCCCTGGATGATGCCGAGCTTGCCCGGCAGCTCAAGGGGGTAACCGCGT
Organism: Sphingomonas sp. GC_Shp_6; assembly: GCF_026540835.1. Lineage (NCBI taxonomy): Bacteria > Pseudomonadati > Pseudomonadota > Alphaproteobacteria > Sphingomonadales > Sphingomonadaceae > Sphingomonas > Sphingomonas sp. GC_Shp_6. The sequence continues at coordinate 74,086 of NZ_JALNUO010000015.1, forward strand.
CGTTGGATGAGAACCACCGCGACGTCGATGCGCTCCTGATGCGCCGGTTCGGGGAACTCGCTCCGTCGATCGCTGCAGGAGCGGTTATGTCCCGATCGCAAAAGCTCCTGATCGGTGCCTATTTTTGCCAGGAATATGCCTACGAGGCTGTCGCTCTCTTCAATCCGTCCGCCGTTCTTCATCCCGACCAATCCGGGCTTGCACACGGGACGGTTCGCTTCATCCTGTCGCTGCGGGGAATTGGCGAAGGCCACGTCTCCTCGGTGACTTTCCGGACCGGCACCTGGGCACCGGGAGCCGCACTGGCGATCGACGATCCCGGTACGGTTTCCGTGCCGCCCCATATCAGGCCAGACAGCGACGAGGCGACTTCGTTCCAGTTGGATTGCGGGGGTTCGCGCAATGTCGCTGAGACCGTGCTGTTCCCGCTCACGCCCAGCCAGCGGCAAGGCATCGAGGATCTGCGTCTGGTCCGCTTCGTCGATGACGACGGGACTGCTACCTATCATGGCACCTACACAGCGTTCAGCGGCGCGGCTGCGACGTCGGAGCTGCTCTCCACCTCCGATTTCGTCTCGTTTCGCATGCGGCCGCTTACCGGCAATGTCGCCGGTGCCAAGGGGATGGCGCTTTTCCCGCGACGGATCGATGGCTGATACGTTACGCTCGGAAGACAGGACAGCCGGACGATCTGGCTCAACACGTCCGACGATCTGCTGCACTGGGACGGCGGCACGCGGATCCTGGAACCCCGCTATCCGTGGGAGTTCGTGCAGTTGGGCAATTGCGGATCACCCATCGAGCTGGACGAAGGATGGTTGGTGATGACGCACGGGGTCGGCACGGTCCGCAACTATTGCCTGGGGGCCTGCCTGCTAGACAAGCGCGACCCCTCGAAAGTGCTGGCCCGCACCCCGAGGCCGGTGTTGGCGCCAAGCCCGCAGGACCGGGACGGGTACGTTCCCAATGTCGTCTATAGCTGCGGTTCGCTCGTCGAGGGGCGGACCATGCTGCTGCCCTATGCCGTTGCGGACAGTTTCACCGCTTTCGGATCCCTTTGCGTGGACAATCTGCTCGCGTGCATGGAGTGAATTGCGACGGGCGACTTGGCCCGAGAAGAATACGCGTCGATATCCATCTCGGCCGGTATTCATCGGTTCGGCCCCTTTTGGGCCGATCCGCTCCGTCGTTGCCGCTTCCGGTCTATGCGTCGCCGAGTTCGCAGAGCGCCGGCGCCGAGCAGTGAAGGACTTGGTAGCTGCGTGCCCCGCTCGGAAGCTCCTTTTGGGGGCACGACCAATAGTCGAACCTGACGA